>JASEEW010000187.1 GCA_030019485.1 Thermoplasmatales archaeon
CTGTTATCTGTTAAAAACTTTGCTGTCAAAAACTGTGGAATGATAATGGGAGTGTGCTGAAAAGCATAAGGCACAATACTATAATAGAAGCAACCTTCCTGCTCACGAGAAAACTTTTTCTTTGAAAAAGTTTTTGAGTGTAGGGAAATAGACTTTCCCTACAATTGATTAATCTATAGTTGTTGTGTTTAATAAAGGTTTTGATGGAAAACGGGTGATTTTTTTATTTCTTCACAATATGGTTCACAAGTTTTGCAAAAAGGTTTTTCATTTCCTTTAAATCATTATGCATTTCTCTCATAGTTTTACTGATATCACCATATTTTACATCCATTGATTCAAACTTATTGCCTATTGTTTCATTGAGATTGTTAAAGCTTTTGTTCATATCCTTATGCATCTCTTTAATATCTTCTCTGGAGCCTTTAACTTCCTCTCTTACACCTTTAATGTCTTCCCTAGAACCTTTTACTTCGTCTTTAACTGCAAAAAGTCCTTTTTTCATCCCTTTAAGATGCTTAACAGCCTCATCCATTCTTTCTGCAATCTCAGAGTCTTTATCTTCTCTTATTATTTTGAAGGTTTTGAACTCACCTGTTGGTTTTGTCTTTTTCACAGTTAATTTTTTTACATCAATAAGCTCATTTTTTATCTTAACATTCTTCAAAAATTTATCAATAACCTTTTCATCAGATTCACAAACAATCTCAACTCTGTCCTTTTCTTCCATGTTTCTAACGAACCCTTTTATTCCAAGTTCTAAAGCAATGTTCTCAACTTCATCTCTGTATCCAGCAGATTGAACTTTTCCTTCCGCAACAATTTTCACCCTAATCATGAAGCCCTCTCCCTCATCACCTTATAAAACCATCCAAAATATTCTCCAAGTTCCTCCTCTATTTTACCATATTTAATATCAAAATACTCAAACTCATTAGTTGCAGATGATGTTTCAACGATTTTTACACTTTTCACATCAACGATATCATTCTTGATTTTTATTGCATCCACAAATCTGTCCACAACATCCTTCTCTGCTTCACATACAACGCATACTGTTTTATCCCTGAGATTCTCAACAAAACCTTTCACCCCAAGTTTTACTGCTATGTCCTCCACAATATCCCTGTATCCTGCCTTTTGAACATCCCCTTCTGCAACAATTTTTGCCCTAATCATCATTTATAGATTGTTCTTACCCATTAAAAACTTTGCTGTCATAAAAAATGTAGAATGATGGCAGTAGGTGCTGAAAACGCACAAGACATAATACTACGATAGAAACAACCTTCTGCTCAATTAATAAGGAAATAAAAGAGCAAAACATATATCCTCTAAATCCTTATTCGTTACTATGTACCAGAAAAGATGGGGGAAGATAAAGGAAAAACTATATGATGAAAAATTTGATGCGTTTGTTGTGAGAAACGAAGGGAATATCAGGTATCTCTGCTGCTCGGATGTGCCTTCCTTCCCGCTTGTGAGCTGCGTTGTTGTCCCAAGAAAAGGAAAAAACATTGCGATTGCATCTTCACTTGAGGAGTTCAGGGCAAGGGAGAAATGCGCCATAAAAAATCTGAAAGTATTCTGTCCCTACCCAGGAATAAAAAATGATGGAAAAAACCTGGATGATGTTCTGAGAAATGTTTTGAAAAAAATAAATGCAAAAAAAATATTGACCGATACAAAACAAAAAATAAAAAATGCAAAGGCAAAGCAGGATGACTTCATCTTCAATATCAGAATGAAAAAGGATAAGGAGGAAATAAAAAGGATAAGGAAGGCATGCAAAATTGCGGATTACGGCGCAAAAATTTTATGGGAAATAATTGATGAAAACAAAACAGAGACCCGGGTTGCAAACGAGCTTGATCATGCCTTAAGGCAGAAAGCCCAGTGCAATTCTTTCCAGACAATTATTGCGTCCGGCAAAAACTCATCCTACTCACACCATGACAACACGAACAAAAAACTTGGAAACGGTATGGTGATTTGTGATTTCGGTGTTTACTATGATGGATACTGCTCAGACATAACAAGAACATTTCCTGCCGGGAATGTGTCTGAGGAAATGATTGATGTTTACAACATTGTTTTAGAAGCCCAGGAGAAAGCAATAAAAAATGTCAGGGCTGGTAAAAAAATTAGTGGGATTGATAAACTCATTAGGGCAATCTTCAAAGAATACGGCTATGACAGGTATTTTGTTCACTCAACAGGTCATGGCATTGGTTTAGAGGTTCATGAAAAACCAAGGATTGCATGTGATTATAATGGAAAAATTGAAAAAGGAAACGTGTTCACTGTTGAGCCAGGTATTTATCTCCCAAAAAAATTTGGTGTGAGAATTGAGGACGATATTTTTGTTGGAAAAACAGTTGAGGTCTTGACTAAGGCGAAAAAGAAGTTGTAGATGTAAAGTCAGCAGACATCTGCATTTTACGGAAAATGCCGAAAGCATTTTCCTAAAATATT
>JASEEW010000016.1 GCA_030019485.1 Thermoplasmatales archaeon
GATGAGGAAGGAAAACATCTCTTTTCAAAAAAACGTGTAAAATCCTTTTGGGAAAGAAAGTCAGAATGAGTTATATTTATATACTGGAAACACTATTGATACCTCATGAAATTCAACCTCTGATATGTATTTTTGGTCAACTGCCACATAAAGATGCGATTGTACCTCTGCTATTGATGCATGTGCTATACTAAGAAAGTTTATAAATTCTTTATTAGTCCGTCTTGCAAACCCTTCTGCAATATTTGCCATTGATGAAACCGTAGCCCGTCTTATCTGATCCCTTAATCCAAAATCCCTTACTAAACTGTGCATCTTTCGTTATTTTATAAATCTGTTTTGTGAGCTCTCTTGCTTTTTGCCATGCTTGAATATCCTCAATTTTCTCAATTTTACCCATAACTCCCTAACTCCTTAACTCCTTAACTCCTTAACTCTCAACTCCTCTATTTCCTTCCGTATTTCCTCAACCTTCTTATTGTTCCCAAGCTTCTCATACACTTCTATGGATTTCTGGTACTGCACACGGGCACCCTCAGGGTCCCCTTTATCAACCAGCATCCTGCCATAGAAACAGTGATATTGAGAAAGCCCCTCCAAATCTTCTACTTCCCCCGCAATCTTCACTGCCTTCTCAAAATTCTCCTCCGACTTGTCCCACTCCTTTTTCCTGTGATAAATAACACCATAAATAGCATGACAGGCGCCTATCATCCTTTTCTCACCCAGACGAATAAAAATATTTAGTGCCTCATCATTGTAATTTTTGGCTTTCCCCAGCTCCTCACCCAGCTTCGCATATTCTTCGGCGGCATTAACAAGCCCGTAACCCACCCCCGGGGATAGATGTGGTTTTATCGCCGAAGCTGTCTTTGATGAAATCCTGCACCGCGGTGAACATGCCTGCGACAATATCGCTGTCAAGACCCCTGTTTTTTTTAGAGGTGTGTGCGATAAGCACACCACTTTTGTATATCAGGAAAACCTCATCCAGGCTAACAAACTTTTCTTCACGTCTTGGTATGAGCGGCTGCCCTGGTGCGATTTTGGATAGTACTTCTGTGAATGGTAAATATGAGTCTGTGTTTTCATGCGGCAGGCAGTAAACACCTATTGTTCTGACACCCTGTTTTTCCATGTATCCTATTGTTTCATTCATTAACCTGGTTTTGCCTATGCCTGCCTCGCCTGACACAAAAACTGTTCGTCCTTTACCCTGTTTTAGTTCCTCTAAAACCTTTTGCAGCTGACCTATCTCATTGGTTCTGCCGACCAGTTTCTCTGATTTAAACTTGAGTGTCTGCATACACAGTCAGCTAATTATAAGGTGTTATTTTGATATAAAACTTGCTGAAAATTGATTGCATAGAAAAAGAAGGTCTGCTACAGGATAAAAAAGTTAAAAGGCGCTGTTCGGTTGTCAGAAACGGGAAAGCATTATATATGCATAGGCATATATGCTTTAAATATGAGGACAACGGTTGAATTAAATGAGGTGGTGTACAAAAGAATAGTGGATGAGTACGGAAAGAGGAATATTTCCAAGACAATCAATGAACTGCTTTTTAGGTATTTTTTTAAAAAAAAGAAGGATATGTTTGGGGTTGACCCATGGCTGAAAAAAGTGAGCAGGAAAGACTTAAGGGATGAATATGACCGCAACATTTGATTCTTCTGCATGGGTTGAATATTTTGCAGGCTCTGAGAAAGGCAGGGTTGTGAAGGAAATAATGGATGGGTTAGAAACTATTTTCACACCATCAATCTGTCTGATGGAAATCAAAAACAAGTATCTCAGGGAGAAAAGGAAATTCAAATCGAGAATAGATTTTATTTGCATAAAATCTCAGGTAGTTGACATAAATAAAGAAACAGCCCTGGAAGCAGCAGAGATTAAAAACAGGCATAATCTGTATTCAGTTGATGCAATTGTATATGCTGTTTCTCAGAGGAAAAAATCTGTTCTGCTGACAGGAGATTATCATTTTAAAGGATTAAAAAATGTGAAAATCCTTTAGCATCCTCAAAACCATTGAATATGTATGAAAACACTTAACTAAATGGGAAGAAGGGGTTTGTTTTTTCATTGGAGAGATGCAGAAAGTTTGGTGAGAAAATATTGAAGCCGCAATTTATTCTCCAATAAGCTTACCCTTTAATGTTTCAACCGCGCTGACAATATCCTTCATATTCTTTGAGCCTGCGCAGATAACCTTTCCCGACTGAAAAAGCAGGATTGTAACATTGTTTGGCATGCGCCATATTGCTGCAGGGAACTGCTCAGGCTCATATTCGATTTCAGTATTTTCTATGGCTATTTTTCTGAGATTAATCTTTGTATCGAGATTGGCTGATGCCACAATATTCTGAATTTCGACAGGCGTTAACAGTTTAACATTGATTCCTATTTTCCTGAAACGTTTGGCTAAATAGTTTCCGCTCTCCTTCGCATCCTTTACACTTTCTGCGCCGCAGCATACCACAGAGCCTGTTCCGTATATTAAAAAGGACATCCTTGGCCTCTCAACCTTTAACACAACAACCTTTTTCCGGAAAACATTTTTATTGCATGTTGACTCTTTTTTAAATGCCTTATGAACCTTTCCTACATCTATTTTTTTATTTAACTTGAAGGTTGCAACAACGTTTTTGATTGAAAGGAGTGCTTCAGGCATCATACCTTATAAGCGTTTTCTTGGTAATGTAGTTTTCCATATCGGTATATTAATTAAACACAACGCCTTTTCCTTCCCTATGCTTCTCTCAGACAAAGAAATTGTGGAGGCAATAGTTAGAAAGCAGCTCTCTATTGAGCCTTTCAACAGGAAGAATCTCACACCAAACGGCTATGATTTAACGGTTGATGAGATAATGATCCCTAAAACAGGCGAAAAAATTAACCGGGAAAAAATAAAAATACCAGCCATGACGCATTTCCTTGTTTCAACTTTAGAGTATGTGAAACTAATGGGTGTTTCCGGCTCATTATGGATCAGAACAAGTTTTGCGAGGAAAGGCATAATAGGAAGTTTCGGGAAAGTGGATGTTGGTTTTGAAGGAAACCTAACCCTGTCTGCTTTTAATGCTGGAAATGAAATAGAACTCGGTATTGGTGACCGTTTTGCGCAGATTGTTTTTGAAAGAATAACAAAACCAGAAATGCTTTACTTCCAGCGTTCAGGGAATTATATGGGGCAGAGAGGGGTAACACTGTAATGAAAATCAGAACAATAATATTTATGCTTCTCCCACCGGTAATCGCGCTTCTCAGCAATATCTTTGTTTCAATGTTCATACCCATTTTTACGCTTGCATATTTTATAATACCATCTGCTGTGCTTTACATTGTTTTTGTATTCATGATATATTTTGTATGTAGAAAATGGAAAATGGGTTTTAAAGAATTATTGTTTAAGAAACCATGTTTAAAGGATGTTGGCGTTGGTTTTCTTGGTGCTTTAGCAACAATACCAATTGGTTTTTTTATCTGGGGTCTTGCTTTTTGGTGTGTTGATTCTTTTAAAATCCAAGGTTTTACTAAATATCTGATGATAGGATTAGATTCTTCAACACAAAGTTACAGTTTACCTATAATGATATTAGTAATGATTCTACTCTTCTCTCTTGCACCTGCATTTGTTGAGGAAACATATTTCAGGGGTTTGGTTATAAGAAAAATGCAGAAACTAAAATTTTCTCCTATGAAAATTCTTTTGATCCAGGCATTTATTTTTGGGTTATGGCACTGGCACTGGGGACTTATAAGAGGATTTTTACTCACATTCATAATGGCATTAATACTTGCAAAACTTTATCTCAGACAAAAAAACATTTTTACACCAATCACAGCACATTTTGTAAACAATACTGTGTTGTATAGCTTGGGAATGGTTTTAACATTTTCCTGATGTGTCCACAATGTTTATCTGCCCCGAGAACAATCCTGTTATATGGAAATCTGGAAGCTACAGTACCTTGGAGTTTTAGGGGTCTTAGGTGTTTTGGGTGCAACATTTGATTCCTGGTATGGATTACTTTGTTTGTTTGCCTTATTCTCATTATTTGGACTCCTGCGCAAGAAAAGCTAAAAGTAACAAAGTATGAAAAATATGATTTGTATGACAAACTATAAATATTATTTAACCTATTTTGGGTTATGTTTAAAGGCATAAAGTTCTACGGCAGCGTAAAGGTTGGTGAAAGAGGGCAGATTGCCCTTCCTGTTGAGTTAAGAAAAAAACAGGGAATAAAACCAGGCGATAAAATTCTTGTTCTTGGCAGGGAAGAGAAGGATGCTGCAGGTGTGTTTCTGATGAAAGCAGACATGCTGAGCAAAATGATGGAAAGATTCAAGGATTTTGGAAGAATGATGAGAGAAGTGAAAAAATAAGAGGGATGTAAATGGTGATGGAAAAAATTGGGAAAATAGGAAGCCCGAGCTCTGCAGGATTTATTATTTTTCCCTTTTCCAGCCTTGTTTTAATGGGTTTGGTTGCAGGATTCGGAACACCCGCAGTGGCAGCATATGGGATAGGCATGAGGCTGAACATGGCTGCGATGATGATGCCAATGGGTTTTGGTTTTGCTGCAGCCACACTTGTTGGCCAGAACCTTGGTGCTAAAAAATCAGGAAGGGCTGAAAAAAGCGGCTGGGTGTGCGCAGGGGTTGGTGTAATAATAATGATAATTCTTTCAATTATGTTTCTACTGTTTTCAAACAATGTTATATCTTTTTTCAATGATGAGGCAGAGGTTGTGAATATAGGGAGTCAGTTTATCATATTTGTGGCGCCAACATTTGCTTTTCTTGGTTTGGGCATGACCCTTAGCAGAGGATTAAATGGTGCAGGTGACACCCTTCATCCCATGATTTTCTCATTCATTGCACTGCTGTTTCTCAGAATACCTTTAGCAGTGTATATGCCATGTTTTGCTGGAATAAACGGGATATGGGCCTCATTCGCATTTACAAACATCATCTATGGGAGCATGATTGCTGTGTGGTTCAGGATGGGGAAATGGAAGGAAAAAAAATTATGATAAAATGAGCAGGATGAGAAAGAGAAATATTTATTACCAGCAATGCTTTTCCACTTCCTATGAGAACAATATGGCTTAGAATGAGAATGACTTTTTGCATTATGCTGATGTTTGCATTAATCTATGCTCTGCTGACAGTTATCATGTTTGCCACTGGTATGTCATCACCAATATTTTTTGCTTTGCTTGCTTTTCTAATTGTTCTTGCCCAGTACATGATTGGTCCTAAAATCGTTGAGAAAACAATGAGGGTGAAATATGTTTCTGAAACAGAGGCATCAAAGCTTCATTCAATAGTAAACGATTTGGCAATGAGGGCAGACATACAAAAACCAAAAATTGGTATTTCTGAAATACCAATAGCAAATGCTTTTGCGTTTGGCAAATCAAAAAAGGACGGCAGGGTGTGCGTTACAAGGATGCTATTAGATAGGCTGAATGAAAAAGAATTAAGGGCAGTGCTTGGGCATGAGCTCTCACATATTAAACACAAGGACATTGTTGCCATCACAATGCTTTCAGTAATCCCTATGATTTGCTATTTTGTTTACATCTCATTTTTCTGGTCATCATTTTTTAGGAGGAGATCTGGCGCAACAGTGGCTATAGCATTAATCGCGTTACTCACATACTTTCTTACAAACATGCTTGTTCTTTACGCGTCCAGGGTAAGGGAATACTATGCTGACCAGAGAAGTGTTGAACTCACCCATGATGCACCAGCGCTTGCTTCCGCGCTGTACAGGATTACCATGGAGGATGCAAGGGCTGACAGAAGAACATTGAAACAGGTTGAAGGTATGAAGGCTTTTTTTGCATCTGACCCTTCAACCTCAAGAAAGGATTTAACTGATTTGAGGCAGGCGGATTTGAACAGGGATGGCCATCTTGATAAGTATGAAGTTGAAGCTTTTGCAAAAGAATCAAGGGTTAGAGGAGTAGACAGAATCATGGAGATATTTTCATCCCATCCAAACATTGTGAAAAGAATAAAAAGATTACATGCGATATCTACCCCATATTGAAAAACATTAATTGTCTAATAAACAATATTATTCTATTTGATATTTGGTCAGAGAGTTTTCCAGTGTTAGAACAAAGGAACACCATTCACTTCCCTTATGAGTTTCTATACAGCGTTCAGAATATACAATCTTTTTATATGCATGTGTATAGAAAGATAGTGAGTTTCTATATGTATAATTTGTTGACACTAAATATATGCCCATCTATAATAACTCATTAACTTATTATACAGACAACAGTTATCATTTAGGAATTCCTCAGCAAAAAATAAAAGGGAAAAAGAAAAGGAAAACAGCATGGTTTTTAGAGCAGATAACAGATAATCTTCTCTGCCGGTTTCGGAACATACCTTTTGATAAAGGAAGTAACTTTTAATATTTCAAACACCCTTTCTTTTTTATGCCTGAGCGAAAAAGTGAAAAAAAGCCTGTAGAAAAAAAAATGAAGCTTCAGTGGAGGAGACACAAAACGGCAACAATAGGAACAATTATTGTTGCAATAGTTGCCACATTATTTGTTGTTATAGGGATATTCTCATTAAAGGAATCCCCTGACATAGGTTATGTGTTCCTGATTTTCGGGATCGTCCTCTTCTGCGCTGTTGGCTATGATATTTACAGGATGTACGGGTATTAAACTATTTCAAGTGAAAAATCTATTGATTTAACAGAATGCGTCAACATTCCAAGTGAAATAACATCTGCATACTTTGCATATTCTGCTATGTTTTTGGGTGTTATCCCACCTGAAATCTCTATTTTTATGTTTTTGTTTATTTCCTTTATTTTTTTATATGCCTTTTTTACATCCTCAGGTTTAAAATTGTCAAACATGATAATATCTGCACCAGCATTTGCTGCCTTAACAGCATCATCAATGTTTTCAACCTCAATCTCAATTTCCTTGCCTGTTTTCTTTGCCCTTTTTATGCATTCCTCTACACTTCCAACAATTTTTATATGATTATCCTTAATCAGTACTGCATCATACAAACCATGTCTGTGAGTGATTCCCCCACCAGTCCTCACAGCTTTTTTCTCATAGTGTCTGAAACCAGGCGTTGTTTTCCTTGTAGCAGCTATTTTCACGTCAGGATTAATTCTTCTGCATTTTTCAACAGTTTTGTCTGTTAGCATTGCAATCCCGCTCATTCTTGATAAAAAATTCAATGCTGTTCTTTCACCCGCAAGTATGGATTTTGCAGGACCTTTAAGATTTAGGATTGCTGTGCCTTTCCTGATGTTACATCCATCCTTTGCGTATGCATTAACCTCCACACCCAGTTTTTCAAAAATATTTTTTGCTTCTTCTAAACCTGCAAGAACACATTTTTCTTTTGAAAAAATTTTTGCTTCCACATTTTCGTCTGACAGAAGTGCGTTTGATGTTATGTCCCCTTCACCTATGTCCTCTTTAAGGAATTTTTCAATCATCCTTTAAACACCCTAACCCCTAACTCCTAATCCCTGACTACTTTTCTTGTCTTCCCCAAGAAATTTTTCAATCATAATCCTTTGAACCTTTTCCCGATTATATATACCTCTGAACTTGATTTTCTTGTTGCACCCGGTCTGTATGTCTTAACATAATCAAACCTGTTTTTCACTTTTTCAAAATAGTCTTTAAAAAGGTCTCCTTCAAAAATTTTCACAACAAAACTCCCGTTTCTTTTAAGAATCTTTTCAGCAAAACTCAATGCAGCCTCAGACAGATAAACAGACCTGGCATGGTCAACAGAGTATGTCCCTGAAATGTTTGGGCTCAAGTCAGAGATTACAACATCTGCCTTTTTGACAATGGAGCTTATGTTTTCAACAACATCCTTTTTTGTCAAATCCCCTCTAACAAACTCAACACCCTCAACAGGCTCAATCTCCTCCAGGTCAACACCAAAAACAAAACCATCATCAACTGCTTCCTTCGCAACCTGGGACCAGCCGCCAGGTGCGGCACCAAGGTCCACAACAACATCCCCTTTTTTTATGATATTGTATTTTTTATTTATCTGCTTTAACTTGTATGCTGCCCTTGACCTGTAACCCTCCTTTTTTGCCTGCCTGTAATAATGCTCCCTTTTCCTTTCTCTCTGCCATCTTTCTGTCATCAAAACATGTAATAGATTACGATTCTTATATAGTTTGTTGGGTGCAAAACAAATTTTACCAAAAACATTATTTCCCATGAGCAGTATACTGTTAAACATGCGGAAAACCGCCATGATGTTAATAATTATTTTGCTTCTATCAGGATCCTGCACAACCTTTTCAGCAGATGCAGACTGGCCAATGTTCAGAAATGATATTACACATTCCGGTACATCAAATCTTACAGGAAATTTTTCAGGCGTAAAAACTTTGTGGAAATACAACGCAGGCTCCTGGATTATTTCCTCACCAAGTATTGCTGACATAGACAATAATGGAGAGAAAGAGATTGTTTTCGGCTCTGGTGACGGAAACATTTACTGTGTAAACTCAACTGGAAATCTTTTGTGGGAATACAAAACAGATGGTGTGGTATTTTCATCCCCAGCAGTCGCAGATATAAACAATGACACAAAAATGGAAATAATCATAGGCTCATCTGATGGGAGACTATACTGTCTTGATGAGAATGGGAACAAACTTTTTTCATATCAGACGAACGGCTCAGTTTCCTCATCATCTGCAGTTGCAGATATTGATGGTGATGGAAATGCTGAAATTATTTTCGGTTCAAACGATGGTTATCTTTATATTTTAACAGGGACTGAGCCTGAAACAGATTTGAGGCTTGGGGATATAGAATATGGTGGCAGTCTTGTGCAGATGGACACCACTATTTTATCTGTAAAGGTTTACAATGATGGGACAGTTGATTCTGACAATGTGAGCGTTGAGTTTTTTGACAACAATGTTTCAATAGGTAATGAAACAGTAGATTTTGTGTCTGTAAATGGTGAACAAAATGTTGACATAAAATGGATTCCATCAGAGGAAGGAGTACATGAGATAAAAGCAGAAATTCGCCCTTTGATGAATGAAACAAACACGTCCAACAATCTGGTATCAATCAACCTCTCTATTCAGAAAAGAATCATTGACCTCCACCCTGTATCTGAAAACATGATATATTTAACTGAAACACCAAAAGAAGGAGACCTGATTGTTATCCATGCCCTTGTTCACAATGACGGCAATGCAGATGCGTTCAACGTAATCGCATCAGTTTATGTTGACGAGACACTTATTGATACCCTGCATTTTAGTAGAATCCCAAAAGACGGGTACAGGGATTTGTCAACATACTGGACTGCAGTGCATGGTACTCACACAATAAAGATTACTGTAGAGAGCAGCCCTTATGAGACAAACCCGATGAACAACGAAGCTTCTACAATCATTAACGTTCAGAAAACAGATGAAAAAAAAACCTTACCTGTATTTGGGTTACGCGCTTGCTTCAGTAATCATCCTGGAGATAATCATATATGCTGTGCTAAGAAAAGGGGAATAAAACAATAATTGAACCACAAAGGATATATATGAAACAAGCACATAAAAATAGGAAGGTGGAAAAATGGGTAAAGGAATGAAAAAACTGCTGGTCCTCGTCTTGGTGCTCATTATAATAGGAGGAGCAACCTACTATATATTGAAGACAAGAGGGTATGAGACAGGTGTTGCAACCCTGAGTGATGTTTTGAACTCAAAATCAGAGAGGAAAGTGGCAAATACGCCCACTATTGTGTCCCATGAATCACCATACTATGCATTGATTGGAACACCTGCTGCATTGTACTATGATGGAACAGCCCAGAAAGCAAGCCCGTTGCTTGTTGTGTGCGACAAAGAGCCGTCCAGGGCAGTGATAAGGTTCATAGGTCAGTACAATAATCCTTCTGTGGTAACAATAGGTGATGTACCATCCACATTATCCTCTGATGAGAGGGAATGGGGATCGCCTACAACAGTAAACCTAAACATAGACAAAGCATTCACAGGCTCTGCAAAAGGTATATCATTGAATGTTGCAAAATATTTCTGGAAAAGCAGTGACGGTGTTGTTCTGATAAAAAACAACCAAGATGGTTACAATCAGGCTGTTATCGCAGGGGCGCTTGCATCCTACGTTAATATACCAGTGATTGTAACAGACACTGTGGATGAAAATGTTGCTAAAACACTGGAAAGCCTTGGTGTGAAATACTCCCTTGTCTGCGGTGACATGAAAGGATACAAACTCACAAAACGTTTTTCCTCTGTTGAGGAAATCCAGGACTGGACAATCTCAGTTGTCAGGCAGAGACTGGGTGATAATGTTAATTATATTACAATGGCAAACCCAATGGATGCATATACGCCAAAGGTTTTAGAAAGCACGGTTGTTTTGGATGCAAGCGGTAAGATTGAGCATTCACCATCAACCTCTTATCCTGGCAGACCCGAGATGGGAGTAACGGAATCCTTAACATTTGATATTCCATACAAGTATGCAAATATAAATGTTGATCTTGTGTTGGATATTTCAGATGAGTGCGCAACATTCACGCCTGCTAAATATGATTTATCAGGTGCGCGAATGTATGTATTTTTGGCTGTAGATATAAATAACAATGACCAGTTTGATGAGGAGGAAGACAAAGTACAGTATTTTGGAGGCTCACCTGCATATAAGAATGTGGGCTATACTTCAGATCCTACAACAAGCTCTGCGCATATTAATCCACCACAAACTACAGAAGCCGTTTTTAATACTCAGATTCCAATATTCAATAATAAAGGAAAACATGTTCTTGGTTTGCTGGCAAAGATACCATCTGATAAGGACAGACAAACAGACTGGACTGCCCCTTACACCATAAAGATTACAGTAGAAAAACTTGATTCATATATCTATCCAAGAATACATGATGCATCATCATTGGCACCATATCTTACAGCCTACAGGAAAGGTGCTGTTCTTGCAAAACCAGAGTACATGATATACTCAGATGATTACGTAGGTATAGAAGATTCTAGTAATCCCGCTGCGAATCTAGAATTAATTGAGCCAACAAACAAAAGGGTTGGCGAGGTGAAAAAGGATTTAAATAATTTACTGGGCAGAATGGCAATTCCAAAAATGCCTGCAGAAACAGATGATGAGATTATCGCCTTATCAGAATATTATTATCCATTAGACAGTGACGGTAATCTTGTTAAAAATTTTACATATCTAGGAATTCTTGCGGACCCTCAGATGCTCCCGCACTATTATTACCCTAGTAAAGGTCTTGGTGAAGATTCAACAGAAGGATACCTTGTACCCGGAGACAATATTTATTCAGACATAGATGCGGACTTAGATAATCCTGTATGGGGCTTGAATGAAAGATATCCAAGAATGGAGCTTGCAGATGGAAGAATATCAGGGTTTGACACCCAGGACATATCCGCGCTTTTATGCAGAACATTTTTTTATCATGATATTATAGACAAGATGAAGGTTAGAGATGCAAGGGGATTGCTCAGTGATTCATGGAGAGACAATGGTTTTGGTATGATAGGCTCTGAGCCGCCTGTTGGCGCAGCAGCAACTGCCAGAGAAAAGGTTGGATGGCAATGGGAGCGTGCAGGTTTTACTGTTGATACAGAATCAAGAAACAGACAACTTGCAGGAAGGCAGGATGCAACCCCCTTATATGAATCAAGCAATTTTATTTTTATATGCTCACATGGGTTCTGGTACTGGTATGTTCCAACCGCATCAAAAAGCATGATACCATATTATGAAGCTGGTGGTGGCGGTGCAATGGATGTAGCACACGTTAAACTCATGGAGTTTGGTCCTTCTGTTTTCTGGGCATCCTCATGTGTTACGAGCAGAGATGACGGACTAGAACCGTATAACTGTCTTTCAAATGCATTTTTACATGCCGGTATGAACTGCTACGTTGGTGGAACAAGGAGTATGTGGGGTGTTATTATTCCAAATCCTGATGCTAGGTCTGGTGAAAAAATGGGTGATTTAATGATGCTTTACTGGTATGCTCACATGTGTGGACACTTGTATGATAAAAGCCAGGGCAATATGACTGAACCTATTAATGATTTATCAACTGGTGCCGCACTCATGCTTGCAAAAAACACATTCATAGCAGGTGAAGGAACAGATGGTGGTGCAGAAAATGATGACACATATGAGGAAGTGTTACTCCATGGTGACCCTGCCTTTAATCCCTATGAGCCAAACCATGAAGGGGCATTTTAATGTTTGCGTTTTATATGGATAATAAACAATAATGCTATGATTACCGCAATGGTTATAATAGTTGTTATGATATTATTCCATTCCTTCTTTTTCAGGGTTTCTGATAGATATACAACATCCCCAGATTCTGTTAGCCAGGGATTATAGTTCACATAATTGCTTGCATTGTCACCATTTCCGTTTGGTCCATCATCAGAGCCCCAGTAATTGTAGGTCGCATTCACAGTTACAGATTGGTCATTATTTTTCACACCATACTCTGAATTATTATATATCCTGTTTTGATTTATTGATGGATTGGAATCCCATTCACAGAAAACTCCTATCGTATTTGAGTAAATATTGCATTTTATAACCATGTTGTCTGATGATATGTAGAAACAGACGCCGTAATAGTTTTCCAAGATACTACAGTTTTGTATCATGGTTCTGTCTGAGGCATAGTATACATATATACCTCGTCCATTGTTTGAATAAATGCTGCATTCTGATATGTTGTTATCTGAGCATTTGTAGAGATAGATGCCATCCTTGTTATTGAGATGGATGTTGCAGTTCGCAATCATGTTCCTATTTGATCCTCTTCCAAGATATACGCCATCCTCCTCATTTGAGTATATGTTGCATTTTTCAATTTTGTTGCTATCTGAGGATGTCTCGATAAAGATCCCAATTTTGTTTTTATATATATTGCAGTTTGATATGGCGTTTGAATCTGAGTTGGAGTAGATAAGGATACCAGATGATGGTATACCAAACCCATATGGTCTAGCATGTCCCTTGAAAATACAAGATGATATATTGCAATTTTTGACAGTGTTATTTGATGATTGGTCCAGATGTATTCCAAAATTGTTTAATGACAGATTGCAGTTCTCAACTGTGTTATTCTTTGAATAATGCCATAGATATATTGCAGACTCATTACTCCAACTTATGCTGCAGTTCCTGATTTTGTTGTTTGTGCACTCGTATAGATGGATGCCATATTCGTTGTCAAAAAATGTTGTGTTCTCAATAACAGAGTTTGTTGTGTTAACAAACAGAACTCCTTGTCCATTATAACTTACGTTTATATTTTTTATTGTGACGTTGCTGCAGGATATTAAACCAAGAAACCCTACACCCATGGTTTCATTAAACTCAAGATCCGCTTGCTCACAAATATAGTAAATAGGCTTTCCATTGATTTTGTTTGATTCATCTACATCTTCGTAATAGTCTTTCACACTATCAAAACCATGTACTGAGAAAGAGTAATTGTTATTCCACAAGGCATTATTTTGCAGGATATTATTTGCTGAGTCAAGTTTGATACCGTAAATGTTGTTTGATGAGTTGCAGTTTTTTATTAGGTTGTTTTCTGACAACCTTTCAAGCCAGATTCCACAGTTGTTTGAGTAGGTTGTGCAGTTTTCTATTTTGTTGTTTAATGAGTTGTCAAATGCTATTCCATTACTGTTATTTGAAATACTGCAGTCTGATACGCTGGTTTCTGATGATGAGAAAAGAACTATACCGTTATTTTCACTTAATGATATATTGCAGTTTTCTATTTTATTATTTATTGATTTCCATATATCAACACCATTCACGTTATTTGAGAGAAAGCAATCTATAATGCTATTATTTGAGGAATAATCAAACATAATACCTGCATTGTTTTCCGATACGTTACAGTTTTTGATAGTGCTGTTTAACACATTCTCAAAGTATATCCCCGCCCTGTTCTCACTGCTATTGATTACTGTGAGATTGCTGATGCTCACAGAACTCGCATTCACTTTCATAACATTTTCAAGTCCGGCACCATCTATAATTGTTTCATCCCTACTCTCCCCAATTAAAGTTATCTTTTTGTCTATTAATACATTCTCATTGTATGTTCCAGAGTAAACATAAATTGTATCGCCAATACTTGCATTATCTATGGCACTCTGTATAGAGGTATAATTTCCATCCCCAACGCCTCCTACATAAATCACAGCTGGATTCTTTTCATCAGTAGCATTTGCATCCTGGGATGTGTTCAAAAAACACATGATTATTACAACCAGAAAAATTACCACTGTTTTTTTCATTACACCCTTAACAGTTTTCGGTATTAAAAATGTTATGGAATGAGAATAAATACCAACAATCATATTATCCCTTTATGCTCTGCATTGGCTTTGAGGGAACAGCACACACAATAGGTGCAGGGGTTGTGGATGATGATAAAATACTTGTGAATGAATCAAAGGTGTTTCATCCTGAATCAGGCATTCATCCCAGGGAGGCTGCGAACTTTCATGCAAAACACATTGCAGATGTGTTCAGAGATGCTTTAGAAAAAGCAAAAATTGGTCCTAAAGAAATAGAGCTTGTGGCTTTTTCCCAGGGCCCTGGTCTTGGTCCATGTCTGAGAACAGTTGCAACAGGCGCGCGTGCCCTTTCATTATCCTTGAAGAAACCAATCATTGGTGTTAATCACTGCATAGCGCATCTTGAAATTGGCAGACATACAACAAAATGCAAGGACCCTGTTTTACTTTATGTTTCAGGGGGAAACACCCAGGTTATATCTTTTTCAAACAAAAGATACAGGGTTTTTGGTGAAACACTTGACATAGGCATAGGGAACATGCTTGACAAGTTCGGCAGACTACTGAACATGCCTTTTCCTGCAGGACCTGAAATAGAGCGTCTTGCAAGAAAAGGCAGACTCATATCCCTTCCTTATTCAATCAAGGGCATGGATGTTTCATTTTCAGGTATTCTCACAGCAGCAAAAAACCTCATAGAGCAGGAAAAAAAAGAAAATCTCTGCTACTCGCTACAGGAGACCTGCTTCGCAATGCTAACAGAGGTAACAGAAAGAGCAATGGCGCATCTTGACAAAAACGAAATACTGCTTGGAGGCGGCGTTGCATCAAACAAAAGATTTCAGGAAATGGTGAACAACATGGCAACAGCAAGGGGCGCAAAACTTTTTGTTCCAAAACAGGAGTACTGTGTTGACAACGGCGCAATGATAGCATTAACAGGGCTGATAATGTACAAATCAGGGATAAGGATGAAAATAGAGGACACTGAAATAAAACAGCGTTTTAGGACTGATGATGTGGAGGTGAGATGGTAAGGTTTTGTTTTATTGCTTTATTTTCCTTCTTATGTCATCCCATCCTATGATACTGTAAATTAATCCGATGAAAGAACCTTCAGCTAGAGCAAAAAACACTTGAGTTGAACCCAACCCCATCCAGATGTCAACTGATGACCCAGTTACTCCTGCAACCAAGAGTAAAAAACACACTATCATCGCGTTTTTGTAATGTTTTAGTGAAGTATTTTTAGAATAATCCTTTTTCATTGATTCATGATTTAGATACAAAAATAATATAAAGAGAATTAGGTAGCCCCAGAATGTAATTGAAAATAACCACCACAAACCAATATTATAAAACATGTCTGCAGTGAGTCCGATAAGAGAAACAGTCAACAATATCATAGAGCAAATCAATACTTTAATCTCTTTTTTCATTTTTATCCCTCTTGTTTTCAAAGTCGCTTTCCAGTGTTTTCCTTCTATATTTATAATCCTTCTGCACCCTTATATACATTCCCACATCTTCTTCACAACAAAATCTGTGATCTCCTAATGATAAAAAAATAGTTCGGAATTTTGTGCGGTTTATGTAATTCCTCCTATTTTTTAATTTCACCCAAAGTTTTGGTTATAGTGAAATGAAAAAATAGTTCGGAATTTTGTGCGGTTTATGTAATTCCTCCTATTTTTTAATTTCACCCAAAGTTTTGGTTATAGTGAAATGAAAAAATAGT
>JASEEW010000188.1 GCA_030019485.1 Thermoplasmatales archaeon
GTTCCTTTAAACATTTATTAACATGCTGTCTTGTAAACCCTGTGATATATGCTATCTCATCCGCAGTCTTTGCCTTTTGAGTAGAAGCTGCAACATCTATCTTAGCATATGAAAACAGTTTTTCCATTTCCCATCTTGGATATTCATTTATTATGCTAAGAAGAAAATTTGCATGGGCTGTGTTCGACCTTCTTACATACACCTTTTTACCATCCCTTCTCTTCTCAAACAAACCATTTCCTTTCTGTATGGAAAGATTGATATATTTTGATACTGTGGATTCTGCAAGTTTTATTCTCTCCACAATTTCACCAAGATACATCTCAGCATCCAATGCTTTGAATATTCCAAGTTCCACAGGATTAAGCATAATGAAAGTAATAGTAAAAGGATATATAAATGTTTTTGCTATCAGTTACCATATTTTATGTATGCATTGCCTACCGAACCGGCAGGGATATCCAACTGTGACATAAAATGATAAGGATAAATAAAGTTTCCTCGTTTTTTTGTCATCAGGTGCATGTTTCTGTATTGCACATTATTGCTGAAATACTATATAAACACTTCGGAAATTTTGCGCATCATATATGTCAAAATCTGAGAGGTATACATAAACCATTTCTCATCTTTTGTCATTGTAAACTTGGGAACAAGAAGAAGATAAAAGAAATTAAAAAGGAGTTGGCAGGGATTGAGAAAAAAACTTAATCAAAATGTTTCTTTCCTCATTCTTTCCAGATACCTGTAAACCACAGAATGCTCGGAACCGCTTAATAGCATGTCCACTGCTTTTCGCGCAATCTGAACCTGCTCAACATCACCGATTATGCTTACACTATTTCCATACACTGAAACCCTTGCACCTGAAAGCCCCTCAATTATTTTTCTTGTTTTTCCCTTGGAACCTATTACCCTTGCCCTGAGGCGTGTAATGTGTTTCTGTGTTTTTGCATAGTCCTTTATGTTAACAAGCTCAAGGTAGTATTCATCACTGAAAAGTTTAAATGCGTTCTCCGGTGAGAAGCCTCTTCCAACAGCCCTTACAATATTTATTACCTTTAACTCTGCTAACGGGTCGGCGCTCCCCCCTTCTATAGTTACTTCACCATTTTCCGAATCAATTAAAATTTTTATGCCTGATTTTTTTTCAATCCTTTCTTTTACCTCACCGTTTTTCCCGATGAGCACGCCTACCCTTTCCTTTGGGATTTTCAGAATCTCCATCTACTCACCCCGTTGCAAGTAGTTAGGGGCTAGTGGATAGGGGTTAGGGGAGTTTTTCTTTTCCCTAACTTCTGCAAATGCTGTTGCATTTGCAGGAGCGAGGAATTGTGATAACAATTCCGAAGCTACTAACCCCTGATCCCTGACTACTCTCATCTACTCACCCCTTATGTTCTTTAGAGCATCAGCTTCTGAGACATTTATATCAAATTTCCTGAAATATCTTATTATGTTTCTAACATCCCTCTCCAATAATTCATTGGATAACGGATGCGCAAGCAGAACAGCCTGACCAGCATCAATAACAACCGGTCTTCTGTACATTAAAACGTTGTATTCACTCATATCACCGTGCACCATCCCTCCTTTGTATGCCTTTTTCATGAAACCTAGGATTATTTTAAAGATTTTTTCAGGATTTTTTATTTCAACATTTTTAAGCATGGGGGCAGGCGTTGATTCAGTTCCTATGTATTCCATAACAAGGATATTATCCCTGCATGCAACAGGGGTGGGAACCTTTACCCCTAATTCCATTAGTTTTTTCAGGTTTTTATATTCCTTCCTTGCCCAGATATAAACAACGTTCTTTTTTTTAACATTCTTGAATCTGGGGTCTCCGACAACATATTTTGTTAAATCCTTGAAAACGGCTGTTGATGTTCTGTATATTTTCAATGCCAGATATTTGTCGTCTTTTTTTGCTCTGAAAACATTTGCTTCCTTCCCTGTTGATATGGGGAAATCTACAGAATCAATAATTTTGTCAGATATCATCTTTGTTAAAGAAAGTAATGTTTGTTTGTCAAAAACCTCAGAACAGGTTTTTTGTTTTTCCGTCCTTCTTCTTTCAATCTTTTCAATTTTATCCAGTTTCATGTTTATCAAAACATATCAAGTTCTTTTGGAATTAGCCCTTTTCTACTCAGATTTGCTGCTTGGGTTTTCGTGTACCTCCAGATGATATCTGCTTTCTCATCCTGAAAACTCCATGGTTTGACAATAAGCAGATCACCCGTTCTAATCCACAATCTTTTCTTAATCTTCCCAGGAATCCTTCCAATTCTTGACTTCCTATCAGCACATACTACCTTAATCCTTGAAGCGCCAAGTAGTTGGTCTGCTACGCCGAATATTTCGCCTTTCCTCGGCAGTCTTATTCTGCTG
>JASEEW010000017.1 GCA_030019485.1 Thermoplasmatales archaeon
TATCCATCTTGGACATCTCCATATACCCCTAGGCATATACTACATATATGCCTAGGGGTAGATGGAGATGTCCAAGATGGATAAATGCTATGCCTCCTTCGCCAATGTTCAGGCCAATGGGTATGCCCACAGTCAACATTGTAACATTACGTGTTGAAGAACTTGAAGCGATTAGGCTTGTTGACCTTGAAGGACTTGAGCAGGAAGAGGCTGCGAAAAGGATGGGTGTTTCAAGAAAAACCCTTTGGACAGATCTGAAATCTGCTAGGAAAAAGGTGGCGTATGCGCTTGTAAACGGATATGCCATAGAAATTAGGGGGGGAAGCTACCTTATGGTAAGGAGGTAAGAAATATGTTTGGAAGAGGAAGAGGGTTTGGAATGGGATTTGGAGGAATGTATGGAATGGGAGTGTATGGTATGGGTTTTGGCAGAGGTCGAGGTAACCTTTATGGGTTCTGTAGACGCTTCCCATGGCTTCCTAGATGGTGGTGGACTGGAATGTATGGAAATATATCACCATGGGTAATGATGCCTTTTCAAGGGTATGGAATGCCATACTATGGTATGGGGACAGTAGTGCCAAATATGTATGGATATGGAACACCATCATATGGCACAGGATATAGAGGATATCCCTACGTGGGATATGGAATGTATTAAGAGGTGAAAAAAATGGGACAACATGGACATAGAAATATGTATTATATGACCGGACTGCCAGGATGGATGAGATTTGGATATAGTCCTGGATGGGGTGGAATGCCGCCGATGGCAAATTATTTGATGCAGACAGGGCAGATGCCGCAGGCAATGAACTGGTTCCAGCAGCAAATGCCAATGGGTCCGCAGATGCCAACAACATCACAGATGCCAATGCAAACCCCTATGGGTATGCCTATGCAAACACCGCCTGAGCAGGAAAAACAAATGCTCAATAAGCAGGTAAAAATGCTGGGAGATCAGATAAAACAAATGAAAGAAAGGTTAAAAGAAATTGAGAAGGAGGGATAAAAATGTGGGGATTTTGCAGACGATTTCCATGGCTTCCTAGATGTAGGTTAAAGGAACTGGGGTGATAAATATGCCTTTTGGAATGGGTCCTGCTGGATGGTTTTTCTACCCATATTTTTATCAGATGATGATGGGTTATCCAATGTACTACCCATATTATTCTCCAGTGTATCAGGTTTCAGAGGAGCAGGAAAAACAGATGCTGAATGATGAAAAAGTATATCTGGAGCAGAGAATGAAGGAGATTGAAAACAGGCTTAAAGAACTGGAAGGATGAAAATATGGCTGTAAAAATAGATGAAGAAAAATGTACAGGATGTGGTGCATGCGTGGATGTTTGTCCAACTGAGGCAATAACAGTTAATGAGAAGGCGAAAGTGGATGAAGAGAAATGTATTGAATGCAGTGCCTGTGTTAGTGAATGTCCTGTTGGTGCAATAAGTCTGAAATAAAAAGGATAGATTTGGCTGTAAATATAGATCTTAGAAAATGCATAGGATGCAGTATCTGCGCATCTGTCTGCCCATCAAGGGCAATAACAATAGTTAATGGAAAAGCACATGTAGATAAAAGAAGATGTGTGGAATGTGGTGTTTGCATAAGCAGATGCCCGAACTACGCCATAAGTATAGGGGTGAAAAATATGAAAATAGTAGTAGCAACAACAAAGGGTGGTTTAGAGGATAATGTCTCACCGGTTTTTGGGAGATGCCAGACATTCACAATAGTGGATGTTGAAGGAAAAGAAATCAAAAATTCTGAGATTGTCCCAAACTCCTATGCAGGAGCAATGAGCGGCGCTGGTATTCAGGCAGGACAGTTTGCTGTGAGCAAGGGCGCAAATGTTGTGATTGCTGGAAACTATGGCCCAAATGTTTCAACAGTTTTTTCTCAGGCTAATGTTGAGATGATTCCTGCACAAGGGAAAGTGGATGATGTGATAAAAAAATATTTGAACAGAGAACTGAAAGCAACTACCCAAGCAACTGCCCAGCCGCAAATAAAGTTTGGTATGGGACAAGGTATGGGTGGAGGTATGGGAATGGGTAGAGGAATGATGTATCAACCTGTACCACAGCCATTTATGCCAATGCAGATGCCTAAGGAGCAGGCGAAGCAGATGCTGAAACAGCAGATAAATGGTTTAGAACAGCAACTTAAGCAGATGAAGAAAAGATTGGAAGAATTAGGAGGGTGAATAATATGCAAGGAGGACAAGGTAGAGGTATGGGGCAAGGTGGTAGAGGCATGGGTGGTGGTAGGGCATTAGGACCAGGTGGCTCCTGCAAATGCCCTAATTGTGGCTATACTGCGCCTCATCAGTTAGGTGTTCCCTGTTATCAACAGAAATGCCCAAAATGTGGAACACTGATGATAAGAACATAAAAGGAGTGTGAGAAAAATGGATATAGATGAATTGGACAGGTACCTGAATGAGAATCAGGATGAGATTCTCTGGAACTATGAAGAAAAAAATGGAAGGGGGGTTTTGTATCTGCATAGCAAAAAATGGGAGGAAACCATAAAAGTTGATATGAGCAGGATAAATAAATTTTCTGAGGATGAAATATCACGGGCGCTAAGCGGTGGAAAAAATGTTGAACAAATAACAAGGGTGACAGGTTTCTTCTCAAAAGTTTCGGCATGGAACAAGGGCAAAACGGGTGAATTGAAGGAAAGATATAAATCAAATGTTGTTTAAAAGGAGGGAGAAATATGAAGATATGCGTACCAAGCATGGGAAAACAAGGGTTGGAGGAAGAAGTCAGCCCGCATTTTGGTAGAGCGCCAACATTCACAATAGTGAACCTAGAAAACAATGATGTGAAGGTTGTAGCAAACACAAGCGAGCATATGGGGGGTTTTGGTAAGCCTCCTGAAATAATGAGTAGAGAAGGTGTCAATGTAATGCTGTGCTCAGGGCTTGGTCCAAGAGCGATTGCAATGTTTGAACAATATGGGATTGAGGTTTATGTTGGCGCTGCTGGCACAGTAAAAGATGCTATTGATTCATGGAAAAACGGGCATCTGCAGATGGCAACAGATGAGAATGCCTGCAAAATGCACAGGCACTAAAATGGTGAAATGAATGAAAACTAATTTTGACTGTATTCCATGTTTTCTTAAACAAACATTGTTCTGAAAGAGGGATTATGATAATATCCGTAGCATCAGGCAAAGGCGGCACGGGCAAGACAACGGTAGCAGTTAATCTCGCATTATCCTTAAATAATGTTCAGTTTCTTGACTGCGATGTTGAGGAACCAAATGCGCACATTTTCCTTAAACCAGAAATCAACATTGAGAAATCTGCATCCATACCCATACCAGAAATCAATCCTAATAAATGTAATTTCTGTGGTAGATGCTCAGAGGCATGTGAGTTCAATGCTGTTGCAGTGCTGAAAAACAAGGTACTTGTTTTCCCAGAGTTATGTCATGGATGTGGCGCATGTAAATTGGTTTGTCGTGCAAATGCTGTGGAGGAGAAAAACAAAAACATAGGAGTTATTAGAATTGGTAAAACAGGTAATGTAGATTATGTTGATGGTGTGCTCAATGTGGGTGAGCCTATTGCAACACCGCTTATTAGAAAAGTGAAAAAGGAAATCAATAAAAACAAAACAGTAATTATAGATGCTTCCCCTGGAGTTGCCTGCCCTGTAATAGAAACTGTTTACAACAGTGATTACTGTATTCTTGTAACAGAGCCTACACCATTCGGCCTTTATGATTTGAAGCTGGCAGTGGATGTTTTAAAAAAAATGAATATTCCTTTTGGTGTTATAATAAACAGGGATGGAATAGGTGATGACAAAGTTGAAAAATACTGTGAAAAAGAAAAAATCAAAATTATACTCAAAATACCCATGAGCAAAGATATTGCGAGGCTTTATTCAAAAGGAATATCGTTCGTTAATGAGATGCCGGAATGGAAAGAAAAATTCATAGATTTAATAGAGGGAATAAAAAATGAAACTGATAGATGAAATCATCAGCTCATTGGAAACAAAGCCAGCAGGTGATATAAGGGTTGGCTTGAAATATACTGGTGTAGAAATTGATGGAAAGATTGGTTTAGCCTATACCTTCCCAGAACATGCAAAAGCGCCGAAGGATGTTGGTAACCTCATAGGGAAGAACATTACAAAATTAGCACACTCATGGAACCTTACTGAGGCATCTATTGGTGTTGCAGGAATAAACGCACTGATTAAACCTGCTAAGTATAAGGAGATAGAAATTTTTGAGCACATTCTAAGGATTGCTGATAACTATGAGAAAATAGGTGTTGTTGGATATTTCAAACCATTAATTGAAAAACTACCAAAGGATAAAGAAGTGTTTGTTTTTGAAAAAAAATCATACTGTGGGCTATTACCTGAGGAGGCTGAGGAAGACATTATCCCTAAATGCGATTTAGTAATAATCTCCGGAAGTACATTTGTGAACAAAACGATAGAGAGATTATTAGAACTCTCACAAGGGTACACAATGATAATAGGTCCTACTACCATATTATCACCTGTTCTTTTTGATTACAATGTAGACGCATTAGCAGGTGTGCTTGTTACAGAACCAGAAAAGGTATTGCGAATTGTTAGTCAAGGGGGTGGCAGAAGGGAATTAGAGGATGTTATAAAATTTGTTTACATGGAGAAAAAATGAAACAAATAGTGGTAATAAGCGGTAAAGGCGGAACAGGCAAAACCACACTGGTAGGCGCATTTGCTATATTAGCAAAAAATAAGATAATTGCTGACTGCGATGTGGATGCACCAGATTTACATCTAATACTAAATCCAGAGATCAAGGAAAAACATGAGTTCAAAGGATCAAAAGAAGCAATTATGGATGAGAGTAAATGTATAAAATGTGGAGAATGTGAAAAGGTATGCAGGTTTGAAGCAATTTCAGATTTTAAAATCAACCAATTTAAATGCGAAGGATGCGGTGCCTGTGCAATTGTATGCCCTGCAGATGCAATAACCTTAAAAGAGAAAATCTCTGGTTATTGGTTTGTTTCATCTACAGATTTTGGTCATTTTGTGCATGCCCAGTTAAACATTGGTGAGGGAAACTCAGGCAAACTTGTCAGTGTTGTTAGGCAGAAAGCAAGAACACTGGCAGAGAATAATAAAAATGATTATATTATCATTGATGGCCCTCCTGGTATTGGTTGTCCTGTGATTGCATCCATGGCTAATGCAGACATTGCACTTGTTGTTACTGAGCCTACAATGTCGGGTCTGCATGATATGAAAAGGATAATTGATGTAGCAAAACATTTTGGTGTCAAGGCAACTGTGTGTATAAATAAATATGATGTCAATCCTGAACTTTCCAAACAGATAGAAAGTTACTGCATCCAAAATCAGATGGATGTTACAGGGGAAATTTCTTTTGACCCTATGGTAACAAAGGCAATGGTGAATGGGAAATCTATAATTGAGTATCCTGATGAAAAAGTCTCAAAGGAAATAAAAAGAATCTGGGAAAGGATTAAGAGGTATTTGGATGAATGATGTAGAAAAATGGTTGGATAAAGAAGGGGAAATATTTATAAAAGGGATAGGTATTAAAAAAGGTGATACAGTAGTAGACTTTGGTTGTGGAACAGGGCATTACACGATTCCTGCTGCAAAGGTTGTTGGAAGTGAAGGTAAAGTGTATGCGATAGATAAAGACCGGGTTGCTTTAGAAAAATTAATACGAACCGCAAAATCAGAAGGCTTGAAAAATATAGAACCAATAAAAACATCAGGAGAAATAAAACTAAATCTAGAAGATGAATCTATTGATGTAGTACTGCTTTATGATATTTTACATTCTTATTACCTAGGAGCGTTGAAGAGAAAAAAATTGTTAAAAGAAGTTTATAGGGTCTCAAAAACAAATGCCTTGATTTCAGTTTACCCAAAACATATGGAGATAAAAAAAATCAAAGGAGAAATAGAAAATGTAAATTTTTATTTTGAGAAAAAACATTACAAAAAATTAGTCCATGACGATAACTTTGACGAAGGATATGTCTTAAATTTCAGAAAGAGGTGAGAGAAATAGATATGTATGCCTGCTTAAAAAAATAAAAGGGAGAAAAAAATGAGATATGTTTATGGTCCTGTTCCCTCAAGAAGGCTGGGGAAAAGTTTTGGTGTAAGTCCTATACCGCCAAAAACCTGTTCTTATTCCTGTGTGTACTGCCAGCTTGGAAGGACAAACAGATTCCAGATAAAAAGAGAAGATTTTTATCCAAAAGAGGAAATATTTAAAGAGATAGAGAAAGTTATGAAAACCACTAAACCTGATTATATTACATTTGCTGGTGATGGTGAGCCAACACTCTGTAAAAGCCTTGGATGGCTGGTTAATAAATGCAAGAAAAAATTTTCCACACCTGTTGCTGTGATAACAAATTCTTCACTTCTTTTTATGCCTGATGTAAGAAAAGATTTATCCTATGCTGATGTTGTTTTACCATCCTTGGATGCAGGAAATGAATCTATATTTAAAAAGATTAACAGACCATACAAAGGAATATCTTTTGAGGAAATGGTTAACGGGATAATAAAACTTAGGAATGAATACAAAGGAGAAATATGGATGGAAACCATGCTTGTCAAAAATGTGAATGATTCTGATAAAGCATTAATTGAAATAAAAAAATGTTTAGAAAAAATCAATCCAGACCAGGTATATATCAATGTGCCTATAAGACCCCCTGCTGAATCATGGGCTTTACCACCAAGTCCTGAAAGAATTGTTGCAGCGCATCAGATAATAGGACAAATAAAAGAAATAACTGAAATTGAGGTAGGAGATTTTGGTCTCTCTGAGTTTAAAAGCGCAGAAGAAGCAATACTGAAGATATCACAGCGTCATCCTTTAAGGGAAGAGCAGGCTAAAGGGGTAGAAAAACATTTTCGTGCCAATGTAATTGAATCACTCATCTCATCAGGAAAAATTGTGAGGGTAGAATACAGAAATAAAAAATTCTTAGTCGTGAACAGATAACCCATATTTGCAGATATTCTTCAAAGGACATTCATCACATCTCGGTTTTTTCCTGCAAAAATTTTTACCAAGTTCAACTATGAGGGCGTGGAACTCTTTATACAGCTCAATATCTTTTGGCAGATTTTTCTCAAAAAAATCTTGGAGTTGATGGTAGGTTTTTACTTTTTTTATCCCTGTTCTTTCACACATCCTCACAGTATATGAATCTATCACAAATTTTAATTTTTCACCAGCATAAAGAAGGATAGAATCTGCTGTTTCATTCCCTATACCATTTAAAGAAAGCAGTTCAGTTCGGATTTCATCAGGACTCCTGTTGAAAAAACTGTTTAAGTTTGAATCATAGTTTTTATCTAAATATCTGCAGAATCTTTTTAGTTTTTCCGCTTTTTGTTTGTAAAAACCGCTCGACCGAATCATCTTCTCAAGCTTTTTTATGTCCATGTTTGCAATTTTTCTGCAGTTCAGCATTTTTTCTTTTTTCAGATTTTTTATTGCTTTTTCCACATTCGTCCAGGCTGTGTTCTGCGTCAGGATTGCGCCAACAACAACCTCAAATCTTGTTTCTCCTGGCCACCAGTGCTGAGGGCCAAAATGTTTGAAAAGTCTGTTGTAAACATTCATTAGTTTTGACATGTCAATACCCTAATGCCCGTGTTCAATGCCGAATAGATGCATTATTATCAGCAGTATTCCAAATGCTATGAATGCCAGCCCGCAGATAACAGGTATGTATTTTTTGTATCTGGTTTTTTTAGCCTTCTGTGCGATGCCGCCCATGATGAGGCCCAGTGGGATGAGACCTATGGTTGTTCCAAGTCCGAATACAAACATTATTGTTGCACCTGCCAGAACACTGCCAATGGATACTGCCCAGAGTACAACCGCAAGCTCAATCGGGCAGTATGGCAGGCCCCTGATTATACCAAGCAGAAGCACAGTGTATGCTCTTTTTTTATCAGGCAGAAAGGTTTTCCCACCCGGTTTTTTCTCTTTTCCATGATGATGGGTTAAATGCTTTAAATGCGGGAAATGCCTACCCATCACCATGATTAAACCGAAAATTATCATTATAATACCTGCAATAACCGCAAGATATATTTCAAGACCCTCAATGTACCCTGCACCTGCTATGCAGAAAACTACAACGAGCAGTGTATTAACAAGGGTCATTGCAAGCCCATATAAAACTACAAGGGACAAGCCCTGCTTCCATTTTTCACTCCCCCAGAGGGTTAAAAATGAAACTACGGCTTTATCCTCACAAGGCTCAAGTGTGTGCGCAAGTCCAAGCAGAAACGCCCCGGCAGCTGTGAACCCGGCAATTTCATGCAGCATCATAACCAGTAATGTGTTCCATGATATTATTTTATCGCCTATTTTTCATTCATTTTTGGATGCTTTCCGGTTTTTATGAAATATTCAAAATGCCTCAACCATTTAGGGTTTTTCGGCGCGTTTTGAACAAAACCCACAAACTTTCTCAGCCTTTCCATTGTTTCCTTATGCACAGAATGCTCTATCCTGCATGCATCCTCCTCAGCAATCCCTTCATCAACACCAAGTATTTTCAGAAAACTGCTTAATGTTTCATGCCTTTCGCTAACCTTTTTTGCAATCCTTTTTCCCTTCCTGGTTAATGTGACACCCCCGTATTTCTCATAGTTCACGTATCCCTGCTTATCAAATTTCTGGAGCATTCCTGTGACAGAGGAGGGTTTATGACCAAAAAAAGAGGAAATGTCAGATGTTCTCACAAACCCTTTTTTTTTCTCAAGTCTGTATATGATTTCAAGGTAGTCCTCAGCGCTCTGAGTCACTGTTTTTTTATTCATTTGATGTCTCCTGTGCATATTTCAATTTTTTCCTCTCTGACATGACCATACATTTTTTGTTGCAGTGCTCACTAAATTCAGCAACATGAAATTTTCTCGTGAAATTCTTACCGAAAGACCTTCGGTTGCTGAGTTTACATTTTCTTGTTACCATTTTTATCAGAGTTTTAATTACATTCATTTTTACACCCCGAGTAAGATTAATCTCAATGCTCCACCAACAATTAACGCAACAGACAGCATTATTATGCATGATTTAATCATGTCCTTTACACCAAGTTCCCTGATAAGAACCACAAATGTTGCTATGCAGGGGAAATATATGGCAAGCATTGTTGATGCGACAACCAGCTGCATAGGACTGAGCCCGAGTGGGAGGAGCATGCCTACAGCCACATCTTTTCTCAGGAAGCCAACGATTAATGCCCCTGCTGCCTCCTTTGGAAGCCCGAGCCACCCCACCAGAACAGGAGCAAATATGTTTCCCAGTATATCAATTGCACCTGAAATATAGAGAATGTTTACAATGAATACTCCAAGAATCACAAATGGCACTGCCTCAACAAGAAAACTTCTGACCCTCATCCATGTTTTTTTCATCAATGCTGTCAGACTCGGCTTTCTATACGGGGGGATTTCCATAAACAACTCAGGGCTTTCACCTTTGATGAGTTTCTTCATAATAAAACCTAACAGGAGGTAGAGTAGAATAAGTGTTGAAAAAACAATCATAATATAACCAGCACCATATCTTCCAAGTATGCCAAATATCATTGCTGTCTGAGCCATACATGGAACACATATTGCAAGCAACGTTGCTGAAATAAATCTTTGTTTTCTTGTTTCAAGAATTCGTGTTGAAAGAGCGCCCGGCACATTACATCCCAGTCCCAGCATCACAGAAACAATTGCTGAACCGTGCAATCCAAGCCTGTGGAATATTGTGTCAACAAGAACAGCTATTCTTGGAAGGTATCCTACATCCTCCAGCAACCCAAGCATCAGGTAAAATAGGGTAACAAATGGCAAAACCATGACGAATGGGACATACAATCCTGTTGTCAGCAATCCAAACGACTGAGCAAAATCTAATTCGCCTTCCACAAACTGCCCGACCAGGATGTCATGTAATGTACCTGATGGGGCAAACGAACTGACAATACCTGTAATCCATGGTCCATAGTAATTGCAGAAAAAAGGGTCTAAAATTTCTTCAATGACAAAGTTACCAATTGTTATGATAAACTGAAAAACCAAAAAAAGCACAATAATTGCAATTGGTATTCCTGTAACAGGTTTAACAGTTGCATCAGATATTCTCTCAGAAAAGGTATGATGTCTGTGCTTCACAGTCTGAACCTTTTTTACAATTTCCCCTATCTCGATCCATTTTTCCTCCTCGCTTTTTGGTTTTACATCCGGTGATTTCGCCTCATCCAATCTTGATACGAGTGTTTTGATGCCTTCACCTGTAACAGCCACAGTTGGTATAATCGGCACATTCAACATTTTTTCAAGTTCCTTAACATCAATGTTTATGCCTTTGTGTTTTACATCATCCCACATGTTCAATGCAACAATAACACGGATGTTTTGCTCCAGCAGTTCAATTGTAAGATACAGGTTTCGTTCAAAATTTGTTGCATCCACAACATTTATTATTATGTCTCCTTCTTTCAGCATTTTTACTGCAACTTCTTCAGCCTTGTTGACTGGTTCCAATGAGCAGGTACCTGGAACATCAATTACATTAGCCCTTTCACCCTTGATTCTCATTATTCCTTTTGTAAAATCAACAGTTGTACCAGGATAGTTTGAGCAGATAACATTGGCGCCTGTCAGTCTTGAGAAAATCACACTTTTCCCAACATTTGGATTTCCCATAAGCAAAATTTTTTTCAACCCTTTTTTTTCATTTTTATGTTTTAAGCTCATAGTTCCTCTACAAAAATCTTCCTTGCCATGCCCCTCCCAATCACAGTCTGCATTCCCTCAACTTCAACAACCAGTGGACCGCCGACCGGCTGGCGCGCTATTATTTTTATGTTTTTACCTTCTTTTATGCCTTTTATCCTGAGATTTCTTTTAAAACCATGCCCGCCTTCCAGTCCTACTATCCTTGCAATTTTCCCTGGTTTGAGTTTTGATAAATCCATAATATCACTTTTAGGCTCACCTAACTTTTTTAGGCATACCTAAATATATTTGGGAGTATTTAATATTTTCTAATTTTAGGGGTTCCGAAAGAATCCATACCTCTTTCTTTTGAGGGATTGCTTTAGCAAAACCTTCTCTCTTTTCTTTTTCGCCAGACATTTTTCTTTTCTCTCTGAGAAAAGAAAAAGGCTGTTAGAAGTCTTTTTTCTCAAAACCTATCTCAGGGAATGGTTTTACAACAGATGTGCAGATGTTTTTCAGATGAGCGCTAATCCTCCTGAGATATATCCCAAGTGATGCATAGGCTATAGCTTTGTTTATTTCTATCTCCTTTTCCTTGTTGAGTTTATGAACAAGCGCATCATGCAATGTTTTTATGCCGGAGTAGCTGGCTATAACATTTTTAGCCTTTTCAACATCAGACGTTTCAAATGCAGTATGCGCTAAATCAAACTGCTCAACAATGGTGTCCCTCATATTATTGACTATATCCATGTATTCATTGCCCTCGAGTTTTGCAGGGTAAAGAAGCCCGAGCTGGGCAATGATTTTGCAGTAATCACCTATTCTCTCATGATCTATTACAACACTTGTCAGTATGAGTGCTGCGTTAAGGTCTGGTGCTGTGTTCACTGCAAGATAACCCAGAATGCTGTTCCTGATGTCAACCTCATACTTGTTTATCTTCTTGTCTTCATTTGAAAGTTCTAATGCTTCTTTATCCTTGTTTTGAACAAGACAGTCAAATGATCTTTCAAATATTTTTTTGCATTCCCTGTTCATCTCACCTATGTCCTTATAGGTTTTCTGCAGCAGCCTGCTTTTCGTGAGTGCATCATATATCATTCTAAATCCCATACAACCACCTTTTTAGTGCTATGTATAGTATTGGTATTATATAAAATGTGACAATAACATAAAATACTGCTATTCTTTTCTTTTCTGTTGCCATTTTCGCCAGTTTTTTTGATAACGTGATTGGGATTTTTCTCACAGGGTAAATAATGCAGATACCGATGACGTTAAACATCAGGTGAACAAATGCTATTGTTACACCGGCAGGGCTGCCTGTGGCAAGTGATGCGAGTAGTGCTGTGACTGTGGTACCAACATTTGTTCCCAGGGTGTATGGAAAAGCCTTCTCAACTGTTAGTATGCCAGCACCTGCAAAAGGAATAATCAAGGAGGTGGTTATTGAGCTGCTCTGAATAAACGCTGTGAGACCCAGACCTAAAAGGAATGCTACCGGCGCTGCTTTAAATAAGTATTTGTTTACAAGGACATCTGCCTTCTCAGATGCAAACCTGCGCATGCTGTCAACTATAACCTTGAGAGAAAGAAACAATATGATGAAGCCTGTGATGATGACAGATGTGCCTAACATGCCCTCTGGAATGAACATTGAAAAAATGTCAATAACACAGTCTCTGACAGGGTCTATTATGAAACTCAGAGGACTTGCGACCTTTAAGCCTCCTATACTAACAAATGAGTTTGTCATCCTGCCTGCTATTTTCTGCAGTGGATGAAAAAATATCTCTATGGGCAAGAGTAGTACTGCGGTTAGGACATTAAAGAAATCGTGCACGGTTGCGACAGACAGGGCTCTTCTGAACTCATCCTTCCTTGTTACATGTCCGAATGAAACTAAAATGTTTGTTACGGTTGTTCCTATGTTTGCACCCATAACAGCAGGAACTGCCATACTGACAGGCATTGTGCCAGAAGCGCACATTGCAACAAGAATTGATGTTGTGCATGATGAACTCTGAACAATGGATGTAACAAGGAGTCCTATGAAAAAACCTGAAACAGGGTCTGATATTGTTCCAAGGAGACTTTCAGAGAAGCCTTCACCAAGGAGTTCAAAACCTTCTCCCATCAACCTGATACTCAGGAGAAACGTGTATATTGAAAGAAATAACAATATAGGTCTCGCAGTGCTGTTTGAAAGCACTCTTTGCCACAGTTCCCTGACCTTCATCTGTAAAAGAAAATGCTATATATAAACATAAACATAACCTATATAAACTATAAAAAATATATAGGATATATAGTCAGTAGTTAGGGGTCAGGAGCACACAAGTAGTTAGGGGTCAGGGGTTAGGAGTCAGGTGTTCCCTAACTTCTAACTGCTCTCCCCTAACTGCTGAACATGGGGGTGAGTAAATGGATACAAGGAAGGTTCAGAAAACAGGCGGCTCAACATTCATAGTGTCACTGCCAAAGAAATGGGTAAATGAGATAGGGATAAAAAATGGTGATTCCATAGGGTTTATGCAGCAGCCTGATGGTAGCATGCTATTAAGCCCGAAAATTGCAGAGAAAAAAACATCAAGAAGAAGAATTGTAAATGTTGAGGGAATGGAGTCTGAACATCTGCTGCGCAAGATGATAAGCATATACATGGCAGGATACAATGTTACTGATTTGAAAGCAGATAAAAGGATAGCGCCTGAGGTAAGAGAGGCAATAAGAAGTTTCACAAAGAATATTATCGGTCCTGAAATAATAGAGGAAACAACAAATTCTGTTACACTCCATGATCTTGTTGAACCTGGCGATTTGCCTTTGGACAAAGGGGTAGGAAGAATGTATCTGATAACAAAATCAATGCATACTGATGCATTGACTGCTTTAAAAGAAAGGGATACCTCACTTGCAGAGGATGTGATTGCAAGAGACAATGAGGTAAACAGACTCTACTGGCTTGTTATAAAGCAGTACAATCTTCTTTTAAACGATCCTGGTTTTGGTGGTAAAATAGGAACAACCCCTAATGAGGCTCTTGCCTATCTTCTAATTGCAAGAATCATTGAAAGAATAGCTGACCATACAGGTAAGATTGCGGAAAGTGTAAAACAGCTTGAAGAAGAAAAGATAGACAAAAGGATTATGCAAGATCTGCTGGAGGCGAGCAGGATAGCACTTGGGATAGTTGAGAGTTCCATATCTGCGTTTTATACAAAGAACATTAATGAATGCAACAAAGCAATTGATTCCTCAAAGGATCTGGTGAAAATCAGGGAAAAACTATTGAGGGAGGTTGCAGGTACAAAAAGCACGGCAGCAGTACCACTGGCATATATTATAGAAAGCATAGACAGAACAGGCTCCTATGGAACAGATATTGCAGAAACTGCGATAAATCATATTGTGGCAACTGAAAAATAAACTATATTTTCTCCCATTTCTCAAGTTCCATAACAACTGATAAAACACTTCCCCTTTTTATTTCCTCCCTGATTCTGTTCTCCTTCTCCATAACATCCAGAGCCCTGTTCCCGATTTCAACAGCATTCTCCTTTGGCACAACAACAACACCAGAGTCATCACCAACAACCCAGTCACCGTTTTTTACTTTCTGTCCCCCGCAGATAACCTCGGCGCCTATCTCACCATAGCCCTTTGGCTCACCAGCATTAGGCGCAACATTTTTTGCAAAAACAGGGAAGCCCATTTTTATAATATCATCTACATCACGTACAGCGCCGTCAATAACAACACCAGATATTTTTTTCATTTTGCAGCTCCAGGATGCAAGCTCACCCCAAACCGCAATTTTACCACCATTTGCATCAATCACAATAACATCACCCTTTTTTGCTTTCTCTATTGCCTCAACAGGTTTTGCCCAGTCACCATCCATTGTTTTCACTGTTAATGCCTTTCCGACCATTTTGTAGCCTTTTTTCAAAGGTAGTATGCCGGTCATTGCACCTTTCCTGTGCATTGCATCAGAAATATTTGGCGTTGAAACCTTAGAAAAAACCCAGGACAAATCTTTTTCAGTATGTTTTTTTATTTTTGATTTCACAACTTTTTTTTCTTTTATTGCTTTCTTTATCCTCCTTGTTGCATTTGTGACATTTTTTTCCTTTGTTATAGAACCGCCGACGATAATAATGTCTGCACCTGATTTTAATGCAGGTAAAACATTCTCAGAGTTTATTCCACCTGCCACCGCAACAGGAATCCTCACGGATTTGGAAACTTTTTTAACATCATCAAAAACAATTTTTCCCCTCATCTGCTCATCAATGCTTGTGTGAATGCATATGTAATCAACGCCCATTAGTTCAACCTCTTTTGCCCTTTTCACCTTATCATCAACGCTGAACAAATCAACCATGATTTTTGCACCATACTGCCTTCCTGCCTTAACAGATTCCTTAATAGTATCATCATCTGAGACTCCAAGAACACAGACAACATCAGCGCCAGACTTTGCAGCCATTTCAACCTCAAAACGTCCAACATCAACAGTTTTCATATCTGCAACAATAACGTGTTTTGGAAAAATCTTTTTCAATGTTCTTACAGCATTCATCCCTTCACTCTTAATAAGAGGTGTTCCTGCTTCAACCCAGTCAGCGCCGCCTTTCACTGATTCTTTTGCAATCTGAACAGCCCTTTTAAGATTTTCCAGGTCAAGCGCCACCTGAAGAACGGGTTTCATAAAACATAAATGAGTTTATGGGTATTTATTTGTTTATTCCCCAAATAATTCTGTCTCGGAAAACACAGCAATGCCGTTATCTGTTATGCTGTAAGGCCTGATTTTCCTGCTGTGCTTCGCCCTTCTCATTTTCACAACCCTCAGAGCAAGTTTGACCGCGCTTGTCTGTGTTGGCACAAGGTATTTCAGGAGGATTACACCATCTGCAATGTACTCAATAAGTCCTCCTCTTGACATGGTAACCTCGTCTGTTTTTGTTTCAGATGTGAACACTGCTGTTGCACCGCTTTTTTTGATTATTGAGCAGAGCTCAAACAAGCTGTTCCTTTTGTTTGGCTCATCATCAAACATTATCTCAAACAGTGTGATAGGGTCAACCGCAACCCTTTGGGCGCTGAGCATACTCAGGGTTTCAGGCACAAATCTTTTAAGGCTTGTGACAGCGCTTTTCAGGTTGCTTGGGTCAAGTCTTACAACCGCGA
>JASEEW010000018.1 GCA_030019485.1 Thermoplasmatales archaeon
AAACTTTGTGAAAGTATAGAGTTAAATTCCGTGTACGGCATTGCACTATCCATGATTGTTGTGTTTGGTGTCTGCGCAATTATCAGGTTAGGGATGAAGAAATAAACAAACTAAATGACTTCGCAAGGTTAAACCTCCTAATTTTTTGTTTCGCAGAAGTCCGATTGTGTATAACGTTTTCGGTGTTTGCGAAGTTGCCGAGCGGAGCGAGGCAATTTGGGTGAGCACCGAAGATGCGAACCGCAAACACCGTGTTATACGCAGTTTGTATCTCCCAATATCGCACATGGGTTGTATTATCATATTCATCCAAAGATAACGTCTGCAAATAACAAGTCTTTCAATTCAAACCATCTCTCATACCCAGCATCGTCTGTATCTCCAAACATTGCCTTTCGGTCTAAATATAAATATTCTGTCTTTAACTCCTCAAATTCGGCTCTACTCAGTTTCGCTGGGATATTGATATCATCCTCATCGTCGGTTTTTGATCTAATATAATGTTGTTTGTAAAGTTCACAATATAGTTTATATGGATCCATATTAGAATATTTCTTATAATATTTGTTCCAGATTTTCTCAATAAATTTCGTTTCTTTCTTATTGAATAATGCATTGATATACTCCCTATGTTCGTACTGTTCAAAAGATTTTTCTAAATCTTCTGATATCCATTTATCGAACTGTTCCTCAAATCTTTTCCTATCGCCTTTTTTAAGATACGCAAAAGCGATAAATAGTCCGTTATCATAATCATAACCATGGAGATTAAATTCTTCTAATGTTTCAATAGCTTTTTCAATATCATTTGTGAATAAATATGCTATGCCGAGATCATTATCCCAGACAGACTCAAATGTGTCTTTTAGATTGATAATTTTTTGATAGGTCTTGATGGCTATCTCAGTATCACCAATCTCAAGATAGGAAACGGCTATATCTGAAAGTGCTGTCATATACTCTGGGTATTCTGAAACCACTTTTTCTAATCTCTTAATTCTATCTTGAACATTCTTTGATTTGTCCCATGCATTATGCCTATCTGCTTTACATTTTTCTTCTCGATCCATTTATATCACCTACATTTATGGTTTTTATGAAGTATACAAATTGCGTATAACTCTTTCATATACGCAATATTTCGTATATACCTCCAATTTGGCGTGATATACGAAGTAATTCGTATATCCATCCCTCTATCTGAACTCTATTTCTTTTTGTTTTTCAAATAGCCGATTTAGTGGGCTTTTTATTTTATTCCAGCAGCACCTCTTTCAGATTTTTATTCTCAGGGCATTTTATGTCCCCTTTTACTTTTGATACTTTGAATTTCATTCCTGGTTCAACCCCAACAGGCGAGCAAAGTTTGTAGAAAACACACCCAATGTTTTTGCAATCAGGATTTATACTTACTGTTTCCCCTTCAACAGCATTTTTTGACTCTATACATGCAGGTATAGGTATTTTTTCTACCTCAACAATCCTGACGCCCTCCTCATGTATTTTGCAGTCGTGGTGTATATCCCTGATGTTTGTTATTTTATACCTGCTTCCCCCCTCAAGGTTGAAGCAAACATTTTTCAGTTTGCAGCCCCTGCATTCAGGCAAACTCCCCATATAGATAAACTCATTGTCTTTTTTTGCAATTTTTTCACCAACCAATGTTACCAAAACCATTTTTATCACCCCATTTTTCAGGAGTTAGAAGATAGAAGTTAGCAGTTAGGTTTTTCCCCCTAACTCCTACCTTACGGAAAAAACTTTGTTTTTTCCTAAAATGCCAGGAATTCCTGCTGGAATTCCGTAGCATGTTAGGAATTTGCCCCTGCAAATTCCGTAACAATCCCTGGCTACTAACTACTTACTATATCACCTCTGTTATTTTCGCAAGCTTTTCAGCAGCATCTGCTGAAAGACCGTTATCGCCAAGAATAGTATACCTATCCTTTCTTATTTTATTTGCCATAACTAACGCCTTTACAACATCTTCTTTTTTTATTCCAAGCTGAGACGCATTTACAGGTGCCCCAATTTTTTTCAACGCATACCTTATCTCCTCCCAATCACCATGATGCAGATGCATCATCATTATAGTCCCAACACCGCACTGCTCACCATGCAACGCCTTAATAGGAGCAATCCTGTCAAGCGCATGACTGAACAGATGCTCACTCCCTGATGTCGGCCTGGATGAGCCTGCAATGCACATACTCGCCCCTGATTCAATCAGTGGTTTAATCACAATCCAGACGGATTCCTCAAGCCCCGGTTTTATCCTGTCAGCATTTTCCATTATAACCCTTGCACTCATCTCTGAAAGCGTTGATGCGGATGTGGAGAATGATTCATTTCTGAGCTTATGCGCGAGCGCCCAGTCCTTCACAGCTGTCAGGTTTGAGATAACATCAGCGCATCCTGATGCAAGCATCCTGTAAGGCGCTTTCACAATTATTTCTGTGTCTGCTACAATGCCCAATGGCACAACCCCGTCAACGGAAACCCCGCCTTTTATGCTTGCCTTTGGTGATGCAACCCCGTCATGTGATGCCGAGGTTGGAATGGAAATAAAAGGCTTTTTTATTTCTTTTGCGCAGAGTTTAGCAACATCTATTTTGCTTCCACCGCCAACACCAAGTAAAAACCCTGCCTTTATTTCTTCAGCAATTTTTTTTACCTTCTCAACATTCTCATTTGTAGCAGCCCCTATTTCTACTAGATGCGCATTATACCCATCATCATTCAGTATCTCCTCAACCTTTTTCCCAGCAATTTTTTTTGTCCTGCTTCCTGTAACAATCAGCGCATTACCATTGAGTCCCAGATATTTGCACATCTCCCCTGTCCTCTCTATAACCCTATGACCTGCAAATACCTGCCTAGGAAACACCATTGTTTTCGCCTTTTGAAACATTTTTTCTCCTTTACGCTGTTTTTTGTCGATATTATTATTTTAAATGAAGAGCATGCCTCTACGTTATGGTGATATACTTGAAAGATATTAAAGAATTCTATAAGAAACACCGTTTTTTGATATGGATTCTTACCCTTGTTCTGCCTGCTGCAGGGTTGTTTCTCGGCTGCGTTTTCTGGAAAAACATGTTCTGGGACAATTTCTTGTGGAAATACTACTGGGGGACTGTTGTTTCTGATGCGGAAAACAGGATAATAAATGGAATAGGACCAGAATACAATATTGTGAACACACTCACCTATGGGGTTATTCTTGCAGGAGCCCTGTTTCTCATATACAGACTTCTGAGAAAACTTGAGATAACACCTGGCTATCGTTTTTTTGTTTCGCTTTCACCTTTTATCCTGCTCGGCTCTGTGCTCAGGGTTATGGAGGACGCAGATTTTTTCCCAAAACCATGGATTTACCTGTTCATCTCCCCACTCATTTATGTGTTCCTGGGGCTCACAGTGCTCCTTCTCCTCCTCATAGGAGATATCGTTGAAAAAAGGTTTGAAAAGAAAAATATCAGAAACAAAACACTGTTTTTTTCAGGTGTCATACCGCTAAGCATCTGCACATGTTTGTTGTTCTCAAGGGGGCTGCAGCGCCCAGATGCCGTATTGTTGATTCTGGGAACAGCATCCCTGCTGACAGCTGTGGTATTCTCAGCATTCAAACTATTAAAAAGCCCTTACCCAAAACTTTCCACATACGTTTTAGGCTCTAATGTTCTTTTATTTTTTGCGCATTTCCTTGACGCATCAGCAACATTTGTTGGAACAGATTTCTACAACTATGCTGAGAAGCATCCTTTACCTGCTTTTCTAATAAACCTGTCAGGAACAGGCGCAGTAATGTATCCTTTAAAGTTTGTTCTCATCTTTTTAATTATCTATGTTCTTGACATTATATATAAAAAAGAAATAAAGGACATTTCACGGAAAAACCAAAAGTTTTTCCTGAAATCTTACGGAAAACTGCAAAGCAGTTTTCCTAAGATTTTAGGAATTCACTTTGTGAATTCCGTAAAATATCAGGAAAACGCTGAAAGCGTTTTCCGTGATAAAACACTGACAGGACTAATTAAAATATGTGTTTTTATCCTCGGGCTTGCGCCAGGTGTGCGGGATATGCTGAGGATTGGCATTGGAGTGTAGAGGGGAACGCAAGTTTTTTCTCCTCATGCCAAGCGAGTACATATCTCTAGCGACTCCTGCAAATTGTATTTTTATCTCTATTCTTAGTGGGAATTGGCATCATGCTTATCAGTGGTGTGTATGCTATAGCCTATAAGCCACCGCAGGAGAAACCACCCTGATGAGTACAGAGAATGTGCAATAAATTAAGCTGCAGAATATTTACCCTTCCTGAATTTTTCTTTGCTTTGACACGATCAAAGCGGGTCTAAGTGGATTATGCATGAGATATTGTACTTATAAAGGAAATTACCTGTTACCTGGATACAGAAAACCTTTGTTAACCACTTATTCTATATCTGTATCACAGAAAGATGATGAGATGAAAAATAGTTCGGAATTCTATGCAATTTATGCAATTCCTCCTATTTTTATTGCACGTAAGTATATACTTTATAGTGCAATGAAAAAACTGCAGGCATAAGTAGAATTTGTTTTCTCCATACACTTATTACTTTCAAATTTTCCATCTCAGTAGAATGTTTTTAAACTTATCAGTTGTTAACTATGGTTAGTTAATCATAGTTAACTAATAATTCTCTAACATATTACAGTCATAAAAACAAACAACTTATACCCCCCTCTTTATTTTTTAATTCCCCTAACCCCTGACTTCTACAAATTGGTCACAATTTGGAGAAGTGAGGAATTGCATAAGCAATTCCGAAACTACTAATCCCTAGATACTTGTCAAGACAGCGGGCCTGAGGGGATTCGAACCCCTGACCATTCGGTATCCTCGTGAGTTTTCACGTAAGAGCCGAGTGCTCTACCTATCTGAGCTACAGGCCCCAGAGTAGAAGTTAGGGGCAAGTAGTTAGAAGTTAGGGAATACCTGAATCCTAACTCCTAATCCCTGACTGCTTGACCCTAATAGGTTTACGATAATTAAAATTGTTGGTAAACTCTGCAACCGAAATTGAGTCGGTAGAGATTTCACGTGGAAATCCATGTTGCAGAGTTTAGTGAATAGATTTTTAACCCTCTATTTCTATTCCTGTTTTATGAACGAGGACGCAGAGTTCGTTGTTGAGAATGTTAAGGAGCATCACAGATGGTTTCAGTCCTGTCTGCCAATGATTGCATCTGAGAACCTGATTTCACCACTTGCGCGAGAGATGCTCATAACAGATTTTTGTGACAGGTATGCTGAGGGTCATCCTGGGAAAAGGTACTATCAGGGATGCATTTATGTTGACAGGGTTGAGTTAAAATGTATTGAGCTTGCAAAAAAACTTTTCAGATGCTCTTATGCCGATGTCAGAGCAACATCAGGTACTGTTGCAAACATCGGTGTTTTCAAGGCGCTTGCAAAACCAGGCGACAGGATTACTGCTTTGAACACTGCTGAGGGAGCGCATATCAGCCATGCAAAATTTGGAGGCGCGGGTGTCAGGGGTCTTGAGGTTGTGAACTATCCTTTTGATTCAAAAAACATGAATATAGATGTTGATGAAACAGTAAAACTCATAAATGAAATCAAGCCAAGGATTGCTTTATTCGGGCAGAGTGTTTATCTTTTCCCAACACCATTGAAAGAAATTGCTGATGCAGCACATGATGCTGGTTCCTGGGTTGTTTATGATGGTGCCCATGTCCTTGGACTGATTGCGGGTGGTAAATTTCAGGATCCTTTAAGGGAGGGTGCTGATGTTGTAACAGGCTCTACCCATAAAACACTGCCTGGTCCTCAGGGCGGCATAGTTTTGTCTGACCATAAAGGTGAGACTGAGGAGGATAAAAAGTTTCTTAAAAGACTTGACTCGGGCATTTTCCCAGGTGTTGTGAGCAACCATCATCTTCATCACATGGCTGCGAAAGCAGTAGCATTTGCTGAGCATATTGAGTATGGTAAAAAATATTCGGAGCAAATAATCAGGAATGCGAAAGCACTTGGTCAGGCTATGCATGAACTGGGTTTTGATGTTTTCTGCGAACACCTTGGTTTCACTGAAAGCCATCAGATTGTTGTTGGTGTTGGTGAAGGTAAGGGCAGAGAGAGCGCTGAAAGTTTGGAGAAAGCAAACATTATTGTGAACATGAACATGATCCCGGGCGACATCAAACCCATGAATCCCAGCGGACTGAGAATTGGTGTTCAGGAGCTTACAAGGATTGGGATGAAGGAAAAGGAAATGAAGGACGTTGCAGGTTTATTCAAAAATGTGCTTATTGATAAGGCAGAGCCTGAGAATGTTAAAAAAAGGGTCGCAGAGCTCAGAAGGAACTTCAACAATATTCATTACTGTTTCAAGGAGGGGGAAGCCCATAAATACTATAAGATAGCATAACAAAAATATTATTTACCACAATACTATTAGTGTTTTTGTTGAGGTAGCATGGAAGAGGGAAGCATTGAGCAGAAAAGGGACGAAATACTCGCCAAAATGGATGGACATAGAAGAAAAAGGGACGAGTTGAACAGAAGGGCAAGCGGATGGGCTGATAAGAGGGACGAGCTAAACAGTAAAGCCAGGAGAGCAATAGAGGACGCATCTGAATGCAGGATAAAAAGGGATGAACTCAATGAGAAAGTGAAAAACGCAAAAGAAATCAAGGACAGACTGAGGACGGATGAAGAAAAGCTTTCAAAGGAACTGCATGGATTGATGAAAAAACATCTGCCTAAAAATGGGGTGTACCTGAGTAAGTTGAAAAATGATTTAAGAAAACTGGAGTTCAAGCAGCAGACAACTGTTTTAGCGCCGAAAAAAGAAAAGGAGCTCATTGATGCGCTGACAAAGATTCAAACCCAGATCAGAGAAAGGGAGAAAATCCTTGATGAAAATAAGGAAATAAAAAAGGTGTTAGGATCGCTTAAGGAGATCAGGAAAAAGATAAGGGCCGAAAAGAAAGATATCATCCTGCTCGCTAATGCTGCTCAGAAAGAGCATGATAAAATGAACAAGCTCTATGCTGAGGCAGACAAAATGCGAATTCAGGCAGATGATGCCCAGGAAAAATTCGTTGAAAACAAAAAAATGGCTGATAAGGAGCATAAAGAATATGCTACACTTTTAGAGCAGATTCATGAGATTGACAAACAGCTTTCAGGTCTAAAACATAAAGAGAGAACAGAAAAAAAGGCTAGGATAGATTACAGGCTGAGGAAGCAGGCAGAAGAGATATATGAGAGGTTTAAGACAGGGGAAAAATTGAGCACTGAGGACCTAATGATACTGCAAAAAGCAGGATTGCTGTAGAAAAGTATAAATACACCCATAGTAATTATTGTTTTGGAAGGGTCTCCTTAGGTTAGAGCTCATCCCATCCCCTCTAGCAATAGGTGCCCCTTCCCACCTTTTTTATTGCATATTCTAAGCTGTGAAATACTCTTGTCCAAAAATATAAAATCTTGAATGTTTAATTTAATCGTATATTGGCGTACCAGTTGAGTTTACAAGTTTCTTGTACTCCTCTTTAATCCGCATTGTGATTTTGCCTGGTTTCCCATCACCAATTTTTTTTGAATCTATCTCAACAACAGGCTCAATCTCTGCTGCCGTTCCTGTCAAAAAAACCTCGTCCGCATTGTGAATATCAGAAAGGATGAAATGGGATACCCTTGTGTCATATCCAAGTTTTTTTGCAATCTCCAGAACAGTTGCTCTTGTGATACCTTTCAGGTTTGTTGCCGTAGGCGGTGTTGTTATAAGCCCCTCTTTCACATAAAAAACATTATCCGCGCTTGCCTCAGAAACATACCCGTCAATATCCAGAAACAGTGCCTCATCAGCATTCCTCTGATGCGCCTCTATCCTCCCTAATATATTGTTCAGATAGTTCAATGACTTTATGTTTGGGCTGAGGCACTGGGGCGGGTTCCTGCGCACAGATGTTGTTATAAGTTTTAGCCCGTTCTCATTGGAGTACAACTTAATGGATTTTGCAATGATTATCACCGTAGGCTTTTTGCATCTAAATGGTGAAAGACCCAGGTCGCCAACACCCCTGGAAACAACAACCCTGATATATCCATCCACCATGTTGTTTCTTCTGCATGTCTCCACAATTTTCTTTGCGAATTCATCCTTTGACATTGGAATATTTAAGCTGATAGTATTTGCTGATTCATACAATCTGTCAACATGCTCCTTGAGTTTGAAAATCCTTTTACTGTATGCTCTTATTCCCTCAAAAACACCATCACCATAAAGTAAGCCATGGTCATAAACAGATATCTTTGCCTCTGACTCAAGAACAAAATCACCGTTCAGGTATATCTCTGTCATCACCTTTAGTAAAGTTTTGTCTAAATATAACCTTTTCGTATAAATTTATTTACAGTATAAAACAATACCTATCTATGATTCAGAAAATTAAGATAGGAAACAATGTTGCCTTGGGGGTTAATCTTGAACTCCAAAATGCGAACCTGATTGTTGCAAGGGCAAAAAAAGGGTATGTCATGTGTGGATACCTGAGCATGGAAACAGCGAACAGGCTTGGTGATGTTGCCGCAAAGGTTAAAGGCGTGAAAAACGTTGATGATGCTCTATCTGCGAAAATTGTTGAGGTTTCAGAGAAAGCAAAGGAAAACGGTATAAAGGAAGGAATGACGGGTAAAGAGGCGCTGGAAAAAATGTTTTAATCATTCATACAGTTTTGCTGCGCTGATATTCTCAGGCAAACCCATGTCATCCGCCACAGGCCTGCATTTTGTTCTCAGCAAATAGGCAATTGGTCTGTATTTTTTCTCACAAAATGCCTCATACATCCCCATGCCTTTGCACATTATCAAATCAGCGTTTTCTATCCTGTTTTTTAATTCATCAGAGATTTCATTGAAGTCTATTCCCACAGCATTTGAGCTGTGCATTATTTCATCCACAGCATCCTTCAAGCCAAGTTTTTCTGCATCCTTAACTGTTGCATCATTCATAATAGGCGATTCCCTCACAACAATGGTAAGCTCAACACCAAATTTTTTCAGTTGCCTGCATAAAAGTTTGTCAAAAACAATCTCACCGCAGTTATCAGTAAAAAACAAAACCTTACTGTTTTTTTTCAGGTATTTTTTTATTTTTTCAGTGTCATCAACATCTAATCCATTTTTACACATTTTCTCAAAATCATTCTCAAGTTTTTCAGGTGCAGCAATACTTGATTTTATTCCGAAATCAAAAACATTGCCAACAATAGAACATATTACTGCTGCCTTTAGTTTGTCCTTGGAATTATTGATGAATTTCTCTGCCTTCGGAACCAGGGACAAAGCGATTCTGTTGCTTCTTTCCTTTATTTCCCTGTAAGGGTCAGGGTTTTCTATGATTTCATAAACCCTCCTGTGAACCTTTGTTGCAACAAGTATGGAGTTTGCATTGTATGAGTATTCCTTTGAAAGAATATTCAAAGCCTCTTTCACAGCCTTCTCAGAAAACTTTGGGTCAACAAGACCTGCCTCATATATGACCCTGTTGAGTAAACAGGGGACGCATTCATGGCGCATTCTCATAGCACCCTCCCCATATAAACCCCGTTTTTCCTGTACCCCAGTTTTCTGTAGTAGTTTCTTGCGCCAGCGCCAGAGTTCACAAGGATCTTTTTACAGCCAAACTCTTTCTTTGTTATCAGCTCACATTCTTTCATCAGTTCTTTCCCATATCCTCTGTGCTGCCATTCATATTCTGGTTTTTCCCCTATCGGCACCATCTGACCAAAAACCTTCAATTCCCTGATGAGTATGCAGTCCTTTATTTCCTTTCTGTGGGGTTTTCCAGGCTTCCTCAGTCTTGCATAACCAATCAGTATGTCTTTTTTTAAGTCCTCAAATGAAAGAAATATTTCTTTTCCACCTGATGCACCGTAATCCATTCTTAACAATTTAATATTGTTTACATCTGGCATTATGCCTTTCAGCATTTTATGACCTACCTCCCTGCATCTTATACAGTTGCATTTGATTTTTATTTTTTTCATTTTCTCTTCCACAATTTGTCTAAGATTGCTTTTTTTCACGCCGTCATCAATAAGTGGAACAGGTATGTCCCTCTGTATTCTCTGAATTCTTACCCATCTCGGAACAATCCTTTTCACTTCAGTAATAATCTCAGCAGCCTCATCTGTTGTCAATGCCTTATACCCTTTGTTTTTCCATGAATCATAAAGTTTTGTTCCTTGAATTACAAGTGTTGGGTATATCTTGAGCATATCAGGTCTGAATTTTTCATCATAAAAAATTTTTTTAAAGGATTCCAAATCCATTTCTTTACTGGAGCCGGGTAACCCCGGCATCATATGATAGCAAACCTTCAAACCTGAGTCTTTTAAAATTCTTGTTGCATCAATACTCGCCTGCACTCTGTGTCCTCTTTCAACATTTCTCAGAACAGCATCAAATGTTGATTGAACCCCAAGCTCAACCCGCGTTCCACCAAGTCTTAGTATCTGGTCAACATGCTCTTTTTTACACCAGTCAGGGCGTGTCTCAATCGTTAAACCAATACATCTGTGTTTCGCATTCTCATTTATTTTCTGTGCCTCCTCCAAATTTTTACTTTCTTTGTCGTTCATTGCATCAAAGCATGATTTAACAAAAAAATTCTGATAATCAATATTCCTTGACGTGAACGTCCCACCCATAACAATTAAATCAATCTTGTCAGTAGGATGACCAATAATATTCAGCTGCTCTATCCTTGATTTTGTCTGCAAAAAAGGGTCAAAATTATGCATCCCTGCTCTGAGCGCAGCAGGCTCCTTTCCTGTGTAGCTCTGCGCCGAGCCATATTCAACACCACCTGGGCAGTAACTGCATTTCCCATGAGGGCATTCTGCTGGTGAACTCATAACTGCGACAACGGCAACGCCTGATATTGTTCTAACAGGCTTCATTCTGAGAACAGGCTCCAAAAAAGGATAAAAATCTTCATCCACATTTGATAAAATATCTGCATCAGAGGGAACCTTATCCAAATTATATTTTCTGCAAAACTGTAATTTTATTTTGTGAACCCCATTCTTTGTAACTGGTTTTTTAGTTAGGATTTCAGATATTATTTCCTGATAGATTTTAGGGTTCATTGTTTACTAAAACAGATTACTGGGATATATAGGTTTTCGGGTGTGCGGGCTTCTCATTTGAGGAAAGCAACCAGGTATCATCTCATCCCACAGTAGGCATTTCTACTTTTAGATGAGATAAGTCCTCTGCTGGGAAACGGTTTTTGATTCCCAGCACCTCTATCCCTACAACTTTACCTTCTTTATCATAATCAATGACTATCCCAGGTGCTATTTCTTCACTATCTTCTATATGCTCTTCGCACAGTCTAAAGTAAAGCGCATCGCTTTCCATATCCACTTTAACCCTCATTTTTTCAACCTCTTATTATAATATGCAGTTATTACTGTATAAGGCTTTTCCTCACCTTTTACGACCACTCTAAGAACTTTTACTCCCACTCTCTTGAAAGCACACCATAACTCATTTTTAGGAGCTTCTTTCCAATCTGGATTCTGAACAGCAGATTCAACTAAGTTTCTATCAATGTTCCGTTCTTTCAGCATATCCTCAGCATGTTTTGTAAATTTTATTATCATCTTCTCTTCTTCCTTTTCCTTTCGCATACAGCCCATTTTTTAAGATGGTGGTTCAAATCAGGGTTCTTTTTAAATTCAATGCTTTTTCCTGTTCTCGGATTTTGAATTATATATTCTTTGATCCTTCCGTCTTTTCTCAACGATATCCAAGTTTGGGGACTAATATCAAAATTTCCAACAACATTCTTACATTTTGGACATGTAATCGTATGTATGAGCCAAGGAACTCGCGAGACTTTCTGTTTTCTATCAAATCCGATTGAGATGTCTTTGCTTATATCAATTATTCCACTACAACCTTTCCATGGACATTCGATTTTCATTTTTTAATCACCCTCTTTTAATATCTGTCCTCGCATTAAAGTGAAGAACCCCGCCCTGAAGGATTGCCTTCGGCAATTCCTCGCTACGCTCGGAGTGGGGCATCAAGAACTATATAGCTATTTTCAGACATAAATTTTTTGTAGATTGTGTTAATATGCTTTTTGTCTGATTTTATGTGGTTTTTTGGAAGAGATTTTATGATATGTATTTTTAACACAAGTAAATATTTTGTTAAGATATGTCTTCTCACAAAATTTTTGCATCTGCTCTGGGTATCGCATGTTAAGATACCTAACCGTAGCGGGAAGAATGAGAAGAAACAAAATACCCACTTGTCCCCATCTTAATGTGGACATCATTATTAGAGTGGCAGGTATCGCGCCGTATGCTATTACTGTAGAATAATGATGAGAAGATTTTTTGAGTATTAATCTGATGAACTCTACAATCCCTGATATGCCCCCTACAAATATTAATGTCAATCCGAAATCTTTTAAGAAGGAGCTTAGTGGTATTGCCATGTGCATCGCATTAAAATAATTGAATAAATAATGCCAATCATGTGTTGTAGGTGTCATTTCTCGGCCTATAAACGATGTAGCGGAAGTAGGGGTCGGCGCAGTAGCCATATACGTACCAACAAATATTATCGCTGTGCCCAAACAGCAGAGAAATATGCTTGCAAGTGAGAAATCTTTTTTTCTTCTGACATGAACTAAAAATAATATTATTGGGAACGCGAGTTCGAAAATCGTGCCACCTGCGACAAACCAAAACTCAAGTGCAGGAAAAAGGTCTTTACCCGCGATAGTAGATAACAGCCATATTATTATGGCAACAATCATATGCCCTCCCTCGTGGAACATAATTGATGCAATATAGTAAACAGGCCACAAAACACCTAACCCAAAATATAGCAAAGAGGTCACAGAGAAAATAATCAATAATACACCAGTGATAACAATATTTTCTTCTCGGGTGAATTCTCTTTTAGGGAGTAAATCAAATATTTTCATCAGTACCTTTCTCGTGCTTAGTTACAGGTATTTTTCTTGGTTTTTTTAGAGAAGTTATGTCTTTTCTATCCTCATGAGTAGTAGGTGGTTGTGTACTTGTTTTGTATCCTGTCTCATCCACAGTTTGCATAAGTACCTTTCGCAGTTTTTTGTCCAGCAGTAACTTAATTTTTTTTCCATCTTTAAGGAAAATGATAGTATTAATAGCAGGTATTCCTCTCATACCCATCATTGTGTGTGTCTCCTTTGCAATCTCTGGGTGGAGAATCACCTGACGAAATGAGACCTCCAGTATTTTTAGGATTTGATTCCAAAAAATTACTTTTGATTTTTTCTTGAGAGCATATTTTAAGTGAAAGTCTTCATCTGTTATCTTCATGTAGGTTGGTGCGGATAGAATGGTATGAGATACATTCCAGAGTAAAAAGAGTATGAGTATAATCAAAAATATCATTATGATGAGGGAAAAAATAGGCTCAGGTGGCGGAGAGTAACGATTCTTATAATAGTTACTGAGAAAAATTATTAAGGAAATCAAAATGAGAAATATTACAGTTCTTACTATAATATTTGTTTTATATATTCGGTTCTTTATCCATCTGAAATCGTTTTCATCAGTCATATATCCTAATTGTTTTTACAAAATATATATGTATCCATGTTTCATCTTCTCAGCAATCTATGTATTCAGATTTTTTCCCCTGTTTTTTTAATTGGTATTTTCCTCGGCTTCTTAGTTGGTATTTTCTTCGGCTTTTTTAGTAATTCATCAACAACTTCTTTTGGTTTACGAGCTGGATAATATGATGGCTCCAAGGGTTTACGTCGCTCTTCCTCCTCTTTGCCTACAAGTCCTTTACTCACGCGAATGAGTGCAATGACTATAGCAATAAAGAATGCAATCCCTGAAAGGAGTGAAGCGCCTTTCATAACGTACATCCCGATCGTAAATACTGACAAGATTAGGGACAGGTCAGCACTGTTGAGTACTGCGAACAAGATCACTGGTATTGCGAACATGACTGTTATGCATGCCAATGCTATATAGAGCATCATTTTACCTTTTTTATTCTCAAGTTGATATAGCATGAAGAAATAGGCTAAGATAATCATAGTTGCAGCTATCCAAGCAAGTATTGTTGCACCTGTGAAACCTACGATGCCAGATGCAGGATGTGTTATGAATAACATTAGGCCAATAAAAGGTGATAACACCAGTAATACGCATCCGGTCACAAACAGTGTACTTCCAATCTCAACAAATCTTTTGTGTTTCGGGCCGAACTCATCTCTCCCTATCCACATATACCACAGCCCAAAAAGCCATAGTAGAAATATAACCAATGGAAATAGGCACACAGTATAGAGAGATTGCTCAATATACTGAATGAAGGAAAATATGTTTATTAACGGGAGGAGGGACGCTAAACAAATCAGCCCTTTTTGGGTCTTAAGCATATAGCAAGCATGAATTTGGCAGTATTTATAGAATTGTTTTGGATAGATAAATATTGTTGTTAAATACTAATTTTTTCTTATTTCTTCTTCATTAGCATGTTTCTCATTCTTAGTTACGGGTATTTTCCTCGGCTTTTTTAATAACCCCTCAACGTTATATTTAGGTTTGCATTCTTGAGATGGTAGTGCCTCGCGATGTACATTCTTTTTCCTTTTTTTTCTCTTAACAACAATCACAAAATAAACCCCGATAACTATCCCAATAATTAATGCCACTGCCAAAAGAATATATTGCAGTGAAATTTCTTCTATCTTATAATGAACGAATGCATAAACTATCTTATATTCATCGTCTATGTCAATTTTTCCTTCTGCACTAAATACAATTTTGAAATCTTCATTAGTAGTTGCATTGTAGGCTTTAATACTATAGTTTTTTCCATCTCTAACACCGGTCTCTAAAATATTTGGTTCTAAAAGCTTATCGCCTTGATACACGGATATGTTTACTAACCTTAACTCCCCATTTTTTTAGGGAATATGTTCAGTTTTAAAGATTCTGCTAACTTTGTCACTCTTTTAGGAATCTCATTTATTTTTTTCTTCTTCCCAAAGTGGATTTCATAAACTTTTGAGAGTTCCAGCAAAACCTCGTTTACAGATACTTTACCTACAAGATCATTTCTCCTTAAAATATTAAGTATACTGTAGTATAAATACAGAGAAATGAATGATATAAAAAAATAGCCTCTGACAGCATCTTCATCACTTAAAATAGGTCTTATCATTTTCCAACTCATTTTTGAACGCATCGAATACTGTTTCCACACTTTCCCGGTCTTTGTACATGAGATATACTTTTTCTCCATTCATGTCCATGTTTGAGAGGACTGCTATCTTGCCAAATTTTTTGTTTTCCTGCTTGTATCCTTCCTTGGTTCTTTTCCCGTCTTTCATCAACTGAATGAACACGCTTTCTTCTTCACTTTTCAGTTTAACATCTTCAAATAAGTAAAGGAAATACTCGCCTTTCTTCTCTCTACCCCACTTTATTCCTCTATCCTTGTATGGGAACATGTTTTCAAGTTTCATGTTGTAGTTAATCATTTCGAAGTTTCTTCTTAGAGGAAGGACAAAGTTGAACCAGTACCTTCTTAACACCTGGGGCAGGTTGTAGGAGGCAAAACCCCTATCCAGCACTAGGATACAATTCTTTGATTTCACCTCATCAATCACAGTTTCCAAGGCTTTTATATCCCTCACAGATCCTGGCAATGGCTTCAACAGGACAGGCAACTGCTGAC
>JASEEW010000189.1 GCA_030019485.1 Thermoplasmatales archaeon
GCTCGAACTCCGCCGTCCCCCATTTAAAACCAGCGGTCAACAGACCGATGTGTTTTAAATAAGGGGGTGAGCATTTATTTTTTGCGAAAGGTGGGGAGGGCCCGGTGAGGGCGAGCCTATGTAAAAGACAAACAAAAATGTTTTTGCTCCTATAACACGCAGTTTCTGAGTAGGGGCTGAGTGATTCATCCTACTGGTTTATTTCTCATATACAGGCTCAAGCACTAAAAGACCGTCTGATTCAACAACTATTTGATGTTTTTTCATAGAATGCCTCACAGCCCTCATTTTCAGTACCTGAATATATCTTATTACATCCTCATGCGTTTCTACGATTCCAACCTCGACTACACCATCCGCAAGGAAAAACTCTGGGACAAAACCTTGCCCATTTGTTTCCAATGCTATAAAAGATGTCAAACCACTGTTTCTTAGAAGTGTGAAGAAATGATAACTATTCCTTCTTGTTACATTATCAAGGGAGGACAACGCATTGAAGGAATCCAGAGCAAAAACTGTGAACTTCTCTTTTTTCTCATCCTTGTAAAACTTTATGATATCCTCTGTGATTTTCACTATATCCAGTTTCCCTTCCCCCTCCTCCTTTTTCCATTCACTCCTAACATCAGAGTAATCAAAAAGACCAAGATTATCAGGCATTTTTATACCAAGACTGCGCATGTTCCTAAGATGGCTTTCCTTTGTTTCTTCTATTGTTGCATAAACACCAAACTCGTTTTTCTTTTTTGTTAAATAGTTTGAGAGCACATTGTGCATGAACCCTGATTTTAGTGTGCCCGGTGCGCCTTTGATCAGGATTACAAAACCTGGGGGTATGTCTTTTTCAAAAACCTTGTCCAAGCCGTTTACTGTATCTTTTAACATTTTGTCCCTCTCTTTTTTGTTTAAGGGGAGACGGGGATCTTGGCTTATATTTTTTTTGTTTCGGAAAGGAAAACAATTCTCCAAAAAGTATTAATTGTGATAGGAGGAATAATAATCACAGTGTGATTATCCCCTCCCCCCCTTGTACCTCAAGTGGAACTCCTCCCCCCCATGTTTCCATTAGAAGTACATATGGTTATCTATGTTTGCTCTTTAATAACTGTTTTTTCTCGGTTTTTGTTTCAAACTCCGAGATTAAAGTAATAGCGAAACAGAAAATTATTTATACATCACAAAACAATACTTTTTTGTAATTAAAAAAGGATGGTGCCGTGTTGGATGAAAAACAAAAAATTATAAATGCAATGGATCAGGCATTGTATTACACAGACCATGCAAGAATAAAAATGATAGAGAGAAACATCACACGAGAAGATATAAGAATGGTGATACTACACGGCATAATAACCGGAACTGGAAAAGAAAAAAACATCACAAAATATAAACTCCGTGGCAGAATCCTAGACGGAAGGCTCCTTGTTGTGGTATGCGTGATTCAGAATGGATGCTTGATAATAACAACTTATGAAGCAACCGCAGGGGAAAAGGGGGTGATGAAATATGCAGAGAAAAAGAAAAATGATGGACACATGTGTTTGGTGCGAAAGTAAACTAAAAGATGGGGAAACAGATATAGAAGTAAACATTGCAGGTGAAGTGGTAATCTTCCCAGGAATAAAATGCAAAATATGTCCAGAATGCGGGGAAAAATACTATGATGCAGACAGCGAACAACAAAAACACATAGATGAAATAACACACAGGCTTCATACACATTACAAAGGCTTGCATTTGAGGAGAAAACTCAGCAGAAGTGGAGACAGCCTCTTGCTCAGAATTCCCAGGGATGTGGAAAGAGAATACGGTCTAAATGAAAACATCGAAGTGGAAATTTCAGCATATGATAAAAAGAAAATTATAATAGAGGTTGTATAGAAAGGACGAAAAAAAGGTTCATGATTAAAAGTGAAATCTCAGATTAAATACTATTCTATCAAACCAAGCATATGCTGATGTGCAGTTTTAAACTCATCAATTTTTCTTCCTACAATTTTTTTACCTTCCTCAGTCAGGTAATATATTTTTGCCTTAGCATTTCTCTCAACTTTTAGAATTCCTTTATTTTCTAAAGAGTACAAAAGAGGGTAAACTGTTCCCTGGGATAGAAAACAGCGGAACTGCTGTGAGATTGTTTTAATCACATCATATCCACACAAAGGTTTTTTACTCAATAAGCAGAGGGTGATTATCTCAAGATTGTTTTTCACAAAGGTTTCAGTGGTTTCCTGTGAAACCATTTCAAAAGATGTTTTCTTGGATGGCTTAATCCTAGAAAATGTGGGCAATGCTACGCATAGCTCACCTGTATTAGAAAGAGATATT
>JASEEW010000019.1 GCA_030019485.1 Thermoplasmatales archaeon
GGTTTTAGCTCATGGATGTTTTGCATGTTTCCCCTCTGTTCAGTAGTTAGGGATTAGTAGCTAGGGATTAGGGATGTGTCCCCTAGCTCCTAACTACTTGCCCCTAACCCCTCTCGTTTTCCTCCTTTCCTTCACTTCCCTTATGAACGGTATTCTCATATATTTTTTGCAGTTTTCGCAGAATATGATTACTTTTGATTTCCCTGTTCTCACCCGCGCATTCACCCCAGGCAGAAGGTAGGAGCAGCAGTGCTTGCAGAACCTTCTTTTGTATTTTGCTGGTATGGGAACGTTATATCTCATTCCTATTTTACGTGCAAGCTCAACATACCTGTCTGCCCTTTCCATGTTGTGCCTCAGCACCTCTTTTTCAGCGAGGGTGAACAGCCTGTCAAAGTTTTCGTTGACAATGCTGATGATTTTTCTCCTGCCGAGTTTCATCATTCCCAAAACAGTTTCAGTGTATATATTATTTACATTAATATTAATCACAGCGTGATTTTCGTGTTCACAAGCAAAAGTTTCCTTTTTTCACCATTCCCGACCTCAACCAGCACAACGTCATCGTAAAGGTCGGTGATGTTTTTCATCCATGTTTCAATCAGCGCTGATTTTAATGTGAGGGGGGTTGCGCCCCTTTCCTCCCTGAGTTTGTTGATGTAGTAAAGGAAATCATGCGTTGAGAGGCGTGCAGTCCTTGAGTAAGAACCAATGTTTTCATGCCAGACAGACTCAATCTTTTTTGCAAGTTCATCCAGAAAACCTGTTGTTTTCGGGTTTGAGCCAAAGCCTTCGTAGACATTTACTTTTGTGCCTTTTGGGAATCTGTCCATTGAGGATGATAAACCAAAGTATGCAACAGCAGCCTTTTCCGCAACATCCTTTTTACCCATGTATCAGGAATGGTGTTGTGAATACTTAAAGGCTTTTACAAATTTTCCCCTTCGAGAATACCAAAACGTTTCAATGTTAGGATGATTATATCAAAACACTAATCCTAGGATGTAGTGAAATACTCCCAGCCGTAAACGGCTGGGCTTCTTACGTTGACACATTGAACTTATCTAAAGATGCTTGCATGACTGCTTGATTCCTAACATAGTTGATCACTGTATCAACATTTACATCACTAACTGTCCTATAGAATTTACCAGGACCCCATAAATGCCCCCGAGGATACCTAAATCGAAACTTTGGTTCTTTTCTGAATAACCCATACGCAGACCCGCCCTTTCAAGAGGTTGAATGCTCTGCTAACAGACATGGTTGGTGGTATATCACCAACTATGTGTACATGCTCAGGCATTACACTCAACTCAGCTATTTTGATACCGTGTCTTTCCGCAACCCCCTTCAAGACCGTTTCACAAGGTTTTTTATTCTCATACCTCCTAAACATTTTGTACCTGTATTTCGTGCACCACTCAAAATGATACAGGTTTTGCCCAACATAATGGTTTCCTTTCGAAAGATAGCCTCCGCTAAATGTTCCATTCATACAACCAAACACTCCTGCCATGCAGCAACCCAAAATGGTTGCCCTGTTAGTAGGGCAACACTGCCTGGCAGTGAGAACATGTTTTTAGAAAAATATTAGACATACGGCAATTCATCCCAGCCCTAAATATATATGTTGGAAAACAAAGAATGTTTTCCAACTATTTACAAAGGGAAGCTTTGCTTCCCTTATGTAAAAGGTCTGGGATTTCTTGCCTAATGGAGTCTTAAGGAACTTGCAAAAACCTCACCTTATTCTCAGGAATATCTAAGTTTGAGGGCTAGGCAGGGCAGGTTTGATGCTGTAAAAGTTGGGAGAATATGGTATTCCACAAAAAGGGCATTGAAACAATACATGGAAAAGCATCGTAAAGGAATAACATTCCCAAAGCGAAACTCTCTTTAACCTAAAATACATGTATTGATAATATGGATTCTTATGACGTCAGGCTTCTGACAGCATCATACTCACGAGCGAAGGGAATGAGTTGTTTCGGAATTGGGAATTCCTCACATCTGCTCACATCTGTTCGCAGAATACGAGGAGTTGCTGAAGGCAATTCCGAAGTATACACAAAAGAGGAAGATGTTGTTGTTGAGTTGTTTGGGAAAACAAAAAACGGGAAATCCATCACTATTAGATACTATGGTTTCAAACCATATTTTTATGTTGAAGGGCAGAGCAAAGAGGTTATCAAGGCTTTAAAAGAAAACGAGAATGTTCTCAGGGTTGAGGAAACAGAGTTGTTTGTTAAAGGGGAAATGAAGTCTTGCGCAAAAGTTGTTATAAAATATCCATGGCTTGTTCCTGATTTCAGGGGTAAACTGGGAAAGGAATTTCCTGTTCTTGCAGCAGATATTCCCTTCAGTCAGCGTTTTATCTATGACAAAAATCTTGGCTCCTGTGTAAGGGTTTTTGGTGCTGAAGAAAGCAGTGAAATAAAAAAGAATTATACAACAGATATTGTGATAAGGGCTGAAAAATTTGAGGAATGTGAGCCTTTCAAGCCAGAGTTGAGAATCCTCAGCTTTGATGTTGAGAACAGCATAAAAACAGGTGAAATCTACACAATATGCTGTGCTGTAAGGGAAAACAAGGAAGTAAGAACTGAAAAAATTGTTGGTGAGGAATCAGGGATTATAAAAAAATTTGTTGAAACTGTGAACAGATACGACCCTGATATTGTCACAGGATACAACATCGAGGGATACGATTTCCCGATAATCACTGAGAGGGCAAAGCATCACAATATTGAGAACCTGATTATGGGGAGGGACAAGTCTGCTTTGATGAGTACTAAGGGCAGGTACTGGAGGATTCATGGAAGACTGAGTGTTGATGTATGGCTTGCTGCGAAAAGGGAGCTGAAGCCGAAAAGGGAAACACTTGGCCACATAGCAAAAATTGTTCTTGGTGAAAAAAAACTTGATGTAGACCCCTCAAAAATTGATGAGGAATGGGAAAAAAATCCTGAAAAGGTAATAGACTACTGTTTGAAGGATGCGGAGCTTGCACTGCGCATCCTTGAGAAAATTGCCGTGATAGAGAAAGCAATGGACCTGGCAACAGTATCAAAGCTTCCTTTTGATGATGTTTTGAACGGCAGAACATCAACTTTGATAGATTCTATATTAATCAGGGAGGCTGACAGGAACATGATAGGCGTCCCATGCACAAGGCATGCATATGAGGGTGAGAGAATTGTTGGTGGATATGTGCATTCCATTCAGCCAGGGCTGTATCGCTGGGTGGTTGTTATGGATTTCAAGAGCATGTATCCAAGCATTATCATTGCAAACAACATCTGCTTCACAACCCTGAATCCTGACGGGGAAATTGTAAGTCCAACAGGTGTGAGGTTTCTGAGCAAGGAGAAAAGAAAAGGACTGCTTCCCTGTATTCTTGAGAAGCTCATGAATGAAAGGGATGCTGTGAAGAAAAAGATGAATGAGACAGCCGACCCAGAGAAAATTCATTATTACAACGGTCTGCAGAACGCAATAAAAACGCTCATGAATGCATTCTACGGTGTTTTCGCATCATCCTTTTACAGGTTCACAAACCCTAAAATCGGCGGAAGCATTACTGCGTTTGCAAGAGAAAACATCAAAAATGTAATAAATATGCTGAATGAAGACAACATAAACGTGATTTACTCTGACACTGACAGCATATTCTTTCAGTCACCATACAAAAGCCTGAGAGAAACCGTGCTGTTTGGGGAAAAAATATCTGAGCGTTTCTCAAAAGGGGGTACAATCCTTGAGTTTGAAAAGGTTTTGAAAGCATTTTTTTCACACGGGAAAAAGAAAAGATATATTGGCAAGGTGGTGTGGCCAAAGGAGGACATGCTTGTCAGGGGATACGAGACAAGAAGAACGGATGCGTTTGATTTACAAACAGAAGTGTTAACAAATGTTTTTGATCTGGTGCTGAACGATAGGGCTGAAGAGGCTATTAAGTTCTCACGCCAGGTGATAAGCGACACGCAGAATGGGAAAATACCTGTTGAGAAACTCACCATATCCAGAACAGTAAGGGATGAATCAGATTACAAGATGCCGGACACCCAGGCAGGTGTTCAGGCATCAAAAAAACTGATGAAAATGGGATATGAGTTTGTTCCAGGGATGAAGGTTTCATGGATTGTGACAAACAGCAGGGTTACACCCCAGGCAGTGGAGCCCTACATTGATGAAAGGGAGTTCAATCATGCCCCAGACTGGAACTATTACGCAGAAAGAATTGCTCTGTCTGTTTCAAGGGTCACAGAGGTTTTTGGTGTGGATGAAAAAACCCTGCTCACAGGAACAGCGCAGAAAACCCTGTTTGGTTCTTTTGAACCCAAGCAAGGTAAAAAGAAGAAAAAACATGGGAAAAAGGAACTAAAAATAACGGATTTTATGTAACACCTGAGGGTTGCTATGGAGAACTTATTTTTTGAAAATATAATCTTTCACCGATTCTGTTGGGATACTCAAAAACTGCACCATAAGGGTTAAATAAAAGCTAAGTTCATAGGAATATTGCCTTCTCAAAGGCTTTTTAACAAAGCCTGATAGGGGACAGGGGTGAGGAATATGGAAAATAGTATGTGGAAGAAAATATTATTAATCGGACTGGTTTTGGTAATGTGCATTCCTGCTTTTTCAGGGATGAATGTAAGTGCAGAGAAAGCAAACAAGGAAGCAACTGCTGTGATGGAGTTGCCTGATCTGGAAAACTGGCATTACAGAATACCAATAATCGTTGATACAGGGGATTATAATAGGACGGATTGTGTTCTCAGCCAAACCATAAACATAACTTGGGAGATTGGTGGTTTTGGAACATTTGACAACACCTCAATAAGGGTTATAGAAACATCAGAGGATGGTACACCACAGTATGAGGCTGTTTCACAATCCGTGTGGATAAACAAGGATGTTTTAGATGCGACATGGATTATGAATGGTACAACACCTGCAAACACACAGAGATACTACAGTATCTATTTTGATATTCTGGAAAATGGCCCTAAGAGTGCCATAACCTACACTGAGTATGTGACAACAAAAGAAAATAGCCAGCATATATGGGTTTACGGTACTGATTATGAGATAAACTATGATATGGTAAAAGAACAAGCTGATGACATTGTGTTCTTTGGAATAGATGGGGAAGGAGTTGGTAATGGGCAATTCAAATTCACAGATGCAACATTGGGCAGAGGAGGTATAGCATGGAATGCTCCAGTGTACTATTTTCCTCCACAATGTGTAGAAGACACACTTGATGAGATTGAAGACTGGACTGGTAGTCCTTACAAATCTTCGGATGACTATTCAGGCGACTTATGGATTTGGACTTAAGCTCTGAGGAATAGATTAATGAAAAAGGAAGCATTAATTATATTGGGAATACTTACACTTACAGCAATAGCATCATCAGGATGTTTAGAGACAAACGAAGGGTACATTGACTCAGTAATAGGGATGGATCATGACGGAAACATACACGTGGTTTGGCTATATCTCCCGTTGCTTGGAGACTGGGGGAACGATGCTGGTGGGAGGTATTATAAAAAAATATCATCAGAAGGAGAAACATTGATAGATGACATAAAACTTCCTTCGCGCGTGACGGAGGGGGGTTTGTGCATTGTCACAGACGCAAACAGCTCTGCCCACATATTTTACGGTTTATATTATGTGAAGATAAATTCTGTTGGCATGGTTGAGAAAAAGAGAGGGATGGAACAACCTTACTCTGTAGCAGTAGACCAGGAGGACAATATCCATTTTACATTAGATTGGGACGGCAGAAGGTACATAAAATTGGATAATGAGGGGGAAACAATACTTGGCCCCGCCAGTCTTGATGAGATAATCTGTATGCAAGGTGTTAGGGTAGTTAATGTCTCTGGGAAATATTTTTTCCTGGGTGATTGGGGATGTGTGGACTCAAACAACAACGTCCACGAAGTATGGGACATAAACACATCAAACATTCAGGAAAGTTTCAGCTACAGAAAAATGTCCAGTAATGGAACAGTTTTGATTAATACTACATATCGCGGTGGCAGTGAACTACATGAATACTACTATAATAGAGGCATTAAAATAAAAACTGACTCAGAAAACAATTTGCATGTTGCATGGGAAGATCAGGGAAAAGGTTATTATGCAAAGTTTGATAACAATGGCACTTTTCTATTTACCAAGAATTTTTCCTATACGCCATCTTTGTTTTTGGATTCTGAAGACAATGTCTATGTTTTAGGAATAAAACCAAAAGATGATGATAAATTAGTGTTGCATTATACAAAGATGGATGTTGATGGAAATGTTTTGGTAAAAAAAGAAATTGTTGTGAAAACATATCTCACTACACGTTTTGTGTTAACTGTTTTGTCTGTGATAGCCATAATTGTTGTTGGTATAGCAGTTGTGGTGTATCTTATAAAACGACGTCATCGCATTAACAAAAGAAACAACACAACAAACACTCTCAGTATTTTTATCATCCTTGTTCTGGGAAGTATGGGCAAAAGGTATTTAAATCTGAAAACGAATATCAAAAGTGAGGTGATAACATCCATAAAATAATCTACATACTGGTTGTCTCGTTGATTATCCTCAGCTTGTTTCCAGTAAATACTTCTGGTGAAGGAGTAAAAAACGATAATCTAGAAAGTTCTGTAGTATGTGGTTACATAACAGATTCTGAGACTGGTGAGCCTATTGCTAATGCAAATATATCCATTTATACAGTTCATATGACATCCACAATTGTAGATTATCATGTGGAAATAACCAATTATACAACCAAGTGGTATTACACATCCACGAACACCACGGGTTACTATGAGATTAATATAACACCGGGTTCTTTTCATTTCCGCACAAATGTACCAGGATATCTAAATTTTGCGGACAACTTTGTTGTACATGAAAATAAGACCATGTGGTTAAATATTAGTATTGATAGGATTTTTTCAGATGGAAATTTTACCAACAAAACCAAATATAATGTATTTGTGTCAACATATCATCCTAGCACAAATGTAAGTTGCAATTTTAATTACACTATTTTTAACTCCACGGTAACCTTCCCATCCCCAGTATCAACAATATGGCTTTCACCAAGTATTGAGGGTGGTATTCTAATGGGAATGAATGAAACTACTTTATGTGGTAGTTTCAACATTTCGCTACTATTACTTAATGAGACGGAGTTAAACACAAGCTCTAACATCAACTGTTTCCCACTGTCTAATATTTTTGTAGGTGACAACACAAATACCAGTATTAACATAGTTTTTAATAGTACAACAACAAACTACACTGTTTATACTATAATCACGGATGGTGTTCTTGTTTATAACATCACACCAGTTTACCATTATCAAATCCTAATAGACATAATAAATTTAACAGAGATGATAGCTGCGATAAACTGGACATGCCCACTTCCAGTGAATCTTACTTTCAATAACACGTTTGTAATCCTTGAGAATGTCTCACAAGTAATATCTGTCAATGTTTCAGAAATAGTCTTTTCAGTAGAACTCCACTATATAATCAATGGGATTGAAAGGAATATCGCAATGGAGTATGTGAATGGAACAACATACAAAGGAGCGATAGGTCCTTCTGAGCCTGGTAATGGATTCTATTGGGTCATAGCAAGAGATAAAAATGGGAATGTTACCAACATAATACCACCCATGCCACTTAACGTAAAAGATACTACAAAACCAGAAATCCTTGAATACACACATCTCACATCAATAAATGAAGATACCACGGCCACAGTGTATGTTAATGTTACAGACAACTATGAGAATGTAGAGGATCTCACAGTGATGCTTTACATTGATTCACAAGAAGTGCCCATGGATTATGTTTCAGGCAACATGTTTAGTGCTGTGATTGGTCCATTTGAACAGGGTGAAACTGAATATTACATTGGTGTGATTGATTCCTCAGGAAATTACAACTGCACAGAAAAGATCTGTCTTGTGGTTAAAGATGTAACATTGCCAAGTGTAGCAATAGTAGAATTAGATCAAACAGTAAATACAAGCACATTCACAATGCATTGGTCTACAGATGCAATTGATTTAAAGTATTACGAGGTTAGGATTAATAATGGAGATTGGGTGAATATTGGCACAAATACATCTTATATATTTGTTCTTTCAAAAGGAACAAACACCTTGTATGTTAGGGGAACAGATACAGCAGACAACACAGGAACAGCAGATTCAATAACTGTGACATACACAAAGAAAGAAGCCCCCAAAGGTTTCATCCCTGGGTTTGAAGCAATTATCCTAATTGTAATGATTGGTGTTTGTATAATGTTACTGAGAAGACGAAATCATTAAATTACATTAATGTTATTCTGGGCTATGGAAAAACCAGAGATATGCTCATCCTGCGGTGCTGCGCTAATCAAAAAGAGCAGTACATCATTTCCATGTCCGGCATGCGGTAAAACAATGATTGGGCGCTGTCCGCAGTGCAGGGACCAGGGTGTTGCATATAAATGTAAGGAATGTGGTTTTCAAGGACCGTGAGAAATATATGGGTGAGGTTATTGTTGGTTTAAAGGTTATGCCTGAATCGCCGGAAACAAACATGGAAAAACTAAAAAATGATATAAAAAATGCGATACCTAAAGGGGTGAAACTCAGGGGAATGAGTGAAAAATATATTGCGTTTGGGCTTAAGGCAGTTGATGTTACTGTGACAATGCCTGATTCTGCAGGCGGCTCGGAAAACGTTGAAAATGCGTTATCAAAAATCCCTGGTGTAAGCAGTGTTGAGGTGACCGGGACAGGGCTGCTCTAATAATCCATTATTTCTGCAGATTTCATAAACTCTCTGAGCAGGCATGTTGCATAGGAGCCTTTTGTAAGCTCAAAATTTAATGTAATCGTGTTGTTTTCTACATCATAATCAATTTTTTTTAATGGTGCAAGCAGACTTCTTCTTACGCCCTTTGATGAGAGCTCAGGCATCTCTGGTATGATAAAATCCTCTTTTTTTACCTTTTCCTCCTTAACAATTTTTCTTTCAATCCTGCCCTGTTTGCTGTCTGCAAATTTTGTTTCCGCACCAAACACAGCACCGGAAACGAACGCCTTATTTTCTTTTATCCTTTTGTTGATTTTTTCCTGATTCCCTTTTTCAACCATAATCAAATTTTTTTGGTCAGGCAGATTATTTTTGTCAACAGGTAGAATAATATCACCAATCAAAGCCTCATTCAAAGGCAGTTTCCTTCTTATTCTTTCACTAAGTATTTTGTTGAAAATATATGATTGATAAGCATGTACGAACATCATCAGCAGGTTTTTCGGCAGCTGCCTGAGCGCATTCACATAATCTTCGGGATGTTTTACAAGATAATGCATCATTGCCCTTTCAAACGTCAGCTGCTTTGGATAAATTTTCAGTGCTTCCACAAAATCGTGTGTTTCCCCCAGAAACTTTCTAGCATCAAAGGATTCTTTATGCTCACCTTTTACTGGGTTTGCAGTATATGTGAAAACTGCTGATTCAAAATCCCCATGGATTATGTGTTTGCCCACAATATGCGTTATGGGCCTGACAGCACCAAACCTCTGGATGCCGAAAAAATTTGGGAAACCGCCAGATGATAGTATATTGTCTGCAGTTTTTTTGAGTGTTGCGTGTAGTTCATCATCCTGGAGTCTGGTATTTCTGACAGTAATCCTGAACCTGTTGCCAATCAGGTCCCCGATTTCTAATGGGCTGTCTGAAGGATAAACATCTAAAATTTCCACATCAGATATTTTCATTTTTTTAACATTTTCTGCCGGCAGATGAAAACCTATTAACTGGGTTGTTACCGCCCTTTTATCCTTTGTTCCTGCAAAATATATCCTTTTTCTGGATATGCCGAGTGTTGCAGAGATTTGTCTGATCAGCCTGTTTGTTTCCCAGTTCCTTGCCCTGATTCTTGCTATGGTAAATTCGCCTGGTTTCGTTTTCAATATTGAGATTTCATCTACGATAAAATCCTCTGGGAATGTTTTGAGTCTTCCCCCTATTCCCTTTGTATCTGTGAAAAATACTTCAATACCCACAGCCTTTTCAACACCTGAGACTTTCATTGTTTTTCTGCCTTTTCAAACGATGCCTTAAAAGATTTTATATCGTTTTCAAGAGCCTTTACAGCCTTTGCAATGGCGTCTGAAGGTTTTCCTTTTTTTACTTGAACAAATATTCTTGGCTTGTCAAGCAGCGGATGCCCCATCCTGCAGATTGCTGTATCAACATTGCTGTTCAACAGGAGTTTTTCTTTCAGGGGATTAATGAATGTTTCATCACTGTCCATTTCTATTTCAATCGAGTTTTTGTCTTTTGACACAACCTTCAGTTCCATAATATCCCAACCTGTATTGGAATGCAGTATTATAGTTTTTGCTCTGCTGTTCCGTAGTCATTTGCAATCTTCCTGGTCTCTGTTCTTTCGCAGTGTTTGCAGAAAAGTTTGTTTCCATCCTTTTCCAGAGGCATTCTGCATTTTTCGCATACTGCTCTGAGAACACCAAATTCAGGACCCACCATTGAAAGTTGAAGAGAAGGCTCTGTTTGTATAACCTTTGCCCTGATAATATCATTCATCCTGCACTCGCTGCCAACATCTTTAACATATCCTGATGCTATTTTTGATATATGTATGGCTCCTGTGCTTTCACCTGTGATTCTCCTGTTTTTTCCAACAGCCTTTTCAATATCCACTATCGCCATCATGCTTTTTACATCGCGTATTGTTCCTACCACAATGTCACCGGTTTTCAGGACAACAGGAGGATTCACTGTTTTCACATTTACAGTTCTCTCCTTTTCATTGATTTCCAGCGTGCCAACATTTTTGGAAAATATTTTTCCATTCTCCTCAAACGTTCCTTCACCGGGTAGGAACTCTTCGGATGTTCCAATCATCTCACCTGGTAATACGAGTCTTTTTTTCATCTTATCACCTTGAACAGTGTCACCGTAAATTCTTTTTTTTCCTTTGTATGGAAGTTAAAAGTATGTCTTATCTGGAACTTATACTTTTTCTCAAAAACAACCTTTCCACCCAGATTATCCGCAAATTTTCTCACAAAATCACCTGTTTTTGACAGATGCAGGGTGTAAACAATAGAGCCAATCTCCAATGCCTTTTGAAGAAATATCCTGTCCGCATGCCTGGTCTGAGCGCCGAAGGGCGGATTCTGTATAACCGTGTCGCATTTCTCATCAAAATCCTTTACATCCATAACCCTGTAATCAATCTTTAATCCTATTTTTTCTGAATATTTTTTTGCAACATCTACAGCCTTTTCATCAGCATCTATGCCGACAACCTTTTTTGCACCAAGCAGTTTCGCGCCAACAGAAAATATGCCGTTTCCGCATCCTAGGTCAGCAACCTTTTTGCCTGCAATGTCATGGTATGCATCAAACAGTATATCTGCTGCAATATCTACCGGGGTTGAATACTGCTCAAGATTTGGTGACGGTTTTGGAATCATTGGTATTTTCTGCAGGAGCATTTCAAGTTCTTTTTTCTTCATCTTTGATTTCATCAAACACATAATCCTCAAACCTTCTTTTTCCCAAGGCAATTTCAATCTCAACTGGTGTGAGCATTGGCTTCTCATACCTCAAATAATCATCAATTGCTATTCTTGGACATGCTGTGCAAACAAAACAATCATAGTTTAGATATGAAAGATATTCGGGTTTTATCTCATTTAATGAAATAAGACAAGATTTTTTATTATTTTTTTCCAGCATATTCTTCATTTTTTCTGCTATTCCCAATCTTTTCTGCCCAATTTTTTCTCCAACAATAATCCCAAACCTCTCCCCTTGTTTTGCTTTTTCAATCGCAGCATGCCTCTGACGTAAAATTTTTTCCTTTAATTCTTCAATATCCCTAATTTCATTTGAATATGGATCAGCAACAATTACCTTTTTCTTTGTCGCAATAGAAACACCAAGAGGATGAAAATTTCCAGTTCCAACATAAAGATAACAGTCAACCTTATTAATGATTGATAACGCAGATGAGAAATCACATCCTAAAACCTGCCCAGGATACCTTATTCTCTTCCCGCCTTTGCCAACAAAAACATTTTTTTCTTTTTTTTCCAGAATGTTTTTCATTTCATTTATTTTATGTACATGCTGAATAGTGGTGATTATTCCAACATCTTTCTCAAGATACTCAGCGGATTTTTCCACAACCTTCAAAACATCAATGTTTGACCTGCATTCAGCAAAAAAATATGGAATGTTCGGTTCTGTAATCATGGAATGACCAACATGAACAAGGAAATCAGCATCATTTTCAACTATGTCGCAGGCACCATAGCAAGGCGCACCTGACAGAATCACAACAGCATCTGTTTCACCCTCAATTTTCCCAACAATCTTTTCATGATAGATTTTTAATCCTTCAGGAATCTGCACCATTATTTTTTTGTATTTTTTTTTATTGAGGATTTTACAGATTTTTTCCAGCTCAAAGTCATACTTCATATCTCACCATTTTTTCTGCAGACCTTTTCCAGATCCGGGATGAAATTGTCAACAACCTTTCTTGTAACATGAGGCATGACAACAACCCTTATGCATTTTGGTTTTTTTGTCTTGGAAATTTTCCATCCTTTTTTATCAAGCATCCTGATAATCCTGTCAGGGTTTTTTACTTTCGCGCAAACAATATTCATCTCTGGTTCAACAGGAAGAGTTAGCCCGATTTCCTTAAATCTTTTTGAAAGATAAGCTGTTACATCCATGCATGACTTCACAATTTTTCTGTACCCGTCTTTTCCAAGGATTTTCATAGCAGCATAGACACCAGGAACAGATGCTGAGCATCTTGTCCCTGAAAGGCATGCCTGCACACCTGTTAAATAAACAGGTTTTCTGCTGATGCTTTTTAAATATTTTTTTTCCCTTAAAAGCAGCGCACCAGCAGGAATACTTGCCATGCCCATCTTATGGGGGTCAACAGTTATTGAGCATACACCATCAAGTTTGAAATCAAAATCAGGAAGATTATGTCCCAGTTCTTTCAGAAACGGTATGACAAAACCACCAAATGCTGCGTCAACATGCAGAAAATTTTTTTCAGCACATATATCGGACAGTTTGTCGATGGGGTCAACAGCACCAAACTCTGTTGTTCCCGCAACACCAGCAACGCATGCTGTATTATCAGATATTTTATCTTCAGCCTCATCAACCCTGATCCTGTATTTTTCATCAAGACCTATTTCAACAGGTTTTAAATCCATCAAATCACAGGCTTTGTGAAAAGAAAAATGTGCACTCTCAGGAAAAATTATTTCTTTTTTCTTTGTTATTTTTTTTGCAATCCAGAGCGCTGTAATATTTGATTCTGTCCCACCACCAGTAATATGCCCATAAGGGTTCCTGTTATGCAGAAGGCTTCCAAGCATTTTAATAACCTTTTTTTCAAGTTTTTTTGTCCCTGGATAAAGACCAGGGTTTCCAAGGTTTGATTCAACAAACATTGAATGTGTTTTCAGCGCAATATTATGGGGTTTTGTGCACATTGAACCAAGAATTCTGCCATCTGAAAAATGATAGTCTTCATCATGCGCTTTTTTTAGTTCTTTCATAATCTGGGAATAAATGCCTTTGTTCATTAGGTATGAAATGTTTTTTGTTCTTCTTATAGGTTGTGCTATCTACTTCTTGTTTATCTATTACTTCCTCTATATAATTCCAGAAACTCATGGTCAAGAAGGCTCATCATAACAAAATCATAATATTTATTGTTATAATAGTATCCATCCCTCTGGATACCTTCTTTCTTAAAGCCAACTTTCTCCCAAAAATGTATTGCTTTTTCATTAAACCCGACAACACCTATTGCCACCCTATGAAATTTCAGGTATCTAAAAGCGTAATCCAGTAAAAGAAGAATTGCTTCAGTTCCATATCCTTTTCCCCATGCGTCTTTCTCTTCAATGATGATACTTATATCTGTTGTACGCCAAGCAGGGAACATTCTCAATAAGCCCCTTTCTCCGATTACTCGGTCGTTTTCTTTTATGACAATTACAAACCATTCTCTGGTGTTATCATTATCTACCCTCTCAAAAAATTTATCTGCCTCTGCCTGGCTCATTGGCGCAGCTTCACCAATTAATTTCCTGATTTCAGGATCATTTGACCATTTTTGAATACAAGTTAAATCCTCCTTTTTTAAAGCCCTTAAGTAGAGCCGCTTACCAATCAAAAATCCAGATTTACTTTTGTTTTTCATATTCGCCTAACTGTTCATTGTTTTTGTTGTTTTTATAGGTTGTGATGTTCATATTTTCTTTAGGAGATCCTTTGTCCTCCAGACCTTAACCTCTTTCTGCCTGAAAAAATGTTTATCATTTGTCCAAATACCATCATTCTCAAAAGACAACGCCAATGCAAGGAATGGAAAATCATCAGGGTCAATATTTTTCATAATGTCCCATGCCCTGGGAATATATTTTGCAAACTCATTTTCAGGTGTTATTATCGCATTTGTCAAAACAGAATCAAGCACAATGTAGAATTCTTCTTCACTAAGACCGCTTTTCTTGATAACCTCATTCTTGTGATTTTCTATTTCGTAAAATATGTGTTCTGGGGCATAAAACTCAAAACCTGGGTGCAGAAGTATTTTTCTTGTAGCAGACTTCTTTATCAAGGCAGAAAGGAGTATGTTTGTATCAACTACCAGCCTCATTTTACATACTTCCTGTAATGTTTAGCCAACCCACTCTTTATCTTTTTATCCAGTTCCATAACATTCTTGTCTGTGAGTTTGCTCTTCTTTGTTATCTTATCCAGCATCTCAAGTCTCATAGCATAATCCCACATAGCCCTGCGCGCAACCTCACTCCATCTTACCTCATTATGGAGCTTAATAATTCTATATAAATCTTCAGGTACAGACAATGTCATATTTGCCATTTTATCACCCTATATAGTTATGTGAGTTCGCATATTTATATGTTTGCACGAAATGGTTTTTGTTGTTTTTATAGGTTGTGATGCACTTATCTATAATGCTTAGTTGTAGTGTAAAGGGACTTCTGTCCTAAAAGCGTAAAGAGACATATGTCCTCTTTATGAAATTAAAGGACATAAACAAAAGACTTGATGCAGTCTTGAACTACATCATGAAAAAGGAAACAACATGTAAGATATGTAAAGAAAACAATATCTCAGCGAGAACACTTAGGAGGTGGGCAAAGAGTTATCATGAAAATGGAATATCTGGTTTGGAACCAAAACCAACAATACCAAAGAACCAATCAAATAACAGAAAGGGACATTAGTCAAATTTAGGCCAAATGTCCCTTTACGGAATTAGGACAAAAGTGAGTTTACAGTACACACATAGGTTATATACTTAACTTCGCCATTTCCATTTAATATTTTCCTAAATTCCCACCAAATTAGGCATTATATTTTCTTATTCCTTCTCTCTCCACGAAAAATTATGGAAAATAATTTCATTTGTAATG
>JASEEW010000190.1 GCA_030019485.1 Thermoplasmatales archaeon
ACCACTTCTGGACAGAATCTTAAGTCCTGCGCCGTTGACCAGGCTTGGCTACCCCCGCTTCGAGCAAAAAATTTGCTTTGCAAATTTTTTGCGAGCGAGAGGAATTTGTTTTCGTAAACTCCTCTCAGTCTGATTCTGTAGAATTGTATATGGGTTTTGGGATATAAAAAATATGATTATAACTCCAGTTCCTTTTTAATGCTTTTCACATCCTTTGATGTAATGCCTTTAATACTCAATAGTTTATCAGGTGAAGCAACTTTCAAGTCAGAGAATGATTTAAACCCTGCATCGTATAACGATGTTGCTTTTCTGGTTGTGATTCCAGGTATTTTTGAGAATACTGTAACAGCTTCCTCTCTGGACAATGATACTTGGGTGGGTATTGCCAATTGTTTTTCTACCTGCTTGGGAACTGTTTGAGGAGATACTTGTGAGGAAGTAGGCGTTGCTGCTGTAACTGTTCCATGAGATTTTTGTTTCCAGAGCAAAAATGAAAATATCATTAGGAGGAATGATGAAACAGCTATAAGGACAAAACCAGAACCAACACCACCATCTATGCTATAACCTGCAGAATATGTTTTACCAAGGACAGTAACACTCTCACTAACAGATGTCGGATACTTGCTTGTATATTTACTTATTTCCTCATTTATTTTGCTTGCTAAACTAATACAGTAGACAAAAATTAGGAAAGCAAGCATCCCAGGGAATAATTCATTAATCCTTCTTGGTTTGTTGATGTTGATATTAATATCATGGCTCAGGAATATGAAAAAAAGACAGAAAAGCGATGAAAAAATAATAGGATAGGATGCTGGATAATCATTAATTCCAATGGAGTCATAATGCTCAGTTTTTTCCTGTCCTAAGACCTGTACCTCCCCTTCAACCCAGAACCAAGGGAGAAAAACTCCAACAATAATCAGTATGCAGAGTAATACGGATATTGTTTTAACAATGCCCCATTTCATCGGCGAGGAAACATCAATGAATCTCATAGCGACATTATACCTTTTTCAATACTTAATATTTTTGTATCTAATCAACATGGTTTTAAAAGAAAATAATAAGTAGTGGAGAAAACATACAATACTATTATGGGCAAGGGTGTGAAAAAGATATTAGCGATTACTGTTATTTTGCTTATAATTTTAGGCGCAGGAATCATGCTTCTAAGCCGGAAACCCGAGGATAAGATGAGGGTCCCAGAAGGTTATCATGAGAAAATAACGCTTCATGCTGATGTTACTATGAACATCATATTCGTAGGTTTTGATGAAAACATTGTTCAGACAAAAACCTTCATGGAACAATTTCCTGATTCGTACCGCCCAACAGATGCTGGCAGATCCTGGCCTTTTGGACAAATGTTTTTTGAGTACATTAGTTTTAATGTGTCATACAGGTTTTATTTTGCAGATGATGTGTTTGCAGAATCATTGTTTGCCTATGCTAATGATATTGCAGAATGGGGTGAACCAACTGAGTATTTGAAAAACTATGATACAGAAAGCGGTCAGAACAGGTTGGATGAAGGGGAGGATATACAGTATGTGAACGTAACTGCAGTAGAGAGATGGATTAATGAGAATAGGGCAGGGTATGGATTAAAATTTAAAGACCCAGAATATATCCTGTTCCTCCTTGACTCTTACACAAAGGCATACATGCCTACTGACACATATCATTACTGGAAATTTTATGAGGACTACAGTGGTGGCGAGGCAACTACGAATCTTAGGGCATGGGGAGGTAATTACAATTTTCTATGGCTTGATGTAGGTGCAGCACCAAGTTATTTTTATGAGGATAGTGCTGAGACAGACCCGCCAATATGGCATTATGATGAAAATTCTTGGGATGATTTTAATACACATGGCTACTGATGCAAAATTCGCTTTGCAGTATAGATTTATACCATGTTATCTTTATCATCCTGTGAACAAGCATGTTTATGTTAATTCCCCATATATGGGTTGATGATGTAACACTTGTACCCTCAGGTTTTGAGGAAAACCTTGATTTCAATGTTGTGTTAAAACGTTTAACAACACTCATGCCATGGGTAGAATGGAAGGGTGAGCATCATATATACTATCTACCAGATGATGACCCTGGTATGGAGGAGGCATTAAAGAAGGCAAAATGGAAGGATGCCCCAAAAGGGATACTAAGCAGCAAGCCTGTAATGAATTATATTACTGATGTTTTGCGTTTTGAAACCAACATTTGAATAAACCGAACACTGTTACAGTTTTGGATGGGATGCTTATGGAGTTGCCAATAGTGGC
>JASEEW010000191.1 GCA_030019485.1 Thermoplasmatales archaeon
AACTGTGAACTCAGTGATTAAAAGAACTATGGGTGACACAATATATTCTAGGGTTGTTAGATTGCAAAATAGGGAGATAGAATTCAGATTTATCGCTTATAATACACATAGGTTAATTATCTTTCTTGTGATTCTGAGGATTTCTACAGAGCCTATTTCCGGGCAGTGCATGTAATTCAACTATCCTTTTTTTATATAAATAGTTAATCACCCCTTTGGTTTTTCTTGATCTTCACCCATTTCTCTACACGCCGTCCTCTAAATTTATCTCTGAATTTATATCTACGAATAAATTCTTCTGGTTTCATAATGGAAACTTTTTTGTTAAAATGTTCCAAAAGTTTCAAATCCCAGTTGAAAAATATTATATCTTTATCATAAGAAAGTATGACATCGATGTCTGGAAAGGTTATACATGCGTTTAGTATGCTCTTGTCTGCTCTACCTAATTCATCGTAGATCTTATCTGAGAAGAATGGTTCTATGTCTTGTTCTGGTAGTATTTTTATATTCTTTGGTATTAAAAAATCCTTCCCTTTATATTTAATCTCATCATAGATTTCTTTTGTTATGCATACATTTATTCTTTCCCTTTCTGCGAGCGATAAGATTAGCGGTGCCTTAAAGAACACATTCGTATCGATTATTATCCCTATATTTGCAGCTTTTTTCCTCTTTTCTATATTGATGTTTGCTTTTCTCCCTCTCATATAACCACTGTTTTAGATATTAGAACGATATATCGAATCACCATATAATGTTTTTTGAATGTTTCTGCTGAGTATTTCAGAGATTCCTTTCAGTCTTTGAAGCTCAACCACTGCCAGTATTCTATTGTGTTTTTCTGACAGCTCAGACAGCTTTTTTGATATGTGTTCCTCCCTTTTTTTCTCCAAAGCCCTGAAACCTTTCAGTTTGTTTACAATTTTATCCCATTCAAAAATAAAATCTTCAGATGTTTTGGATTTAAACCTTTTTTTTCTGAGTTTTTTAATTTTTAATGAATAAAGAATCAGCTGGATTGTGGATATGTTCTTGATAAACACACCAGTGTATTCCTTGTCATTCATATCCACAGCATAAACAGGCAAATTATTTTTTTTGGCGAGTTCAAAAGCCTCTGTAAGACTGGGCGGGGGAACTTTTACCTCGCCATATGCTGCCAGTTTTCTTGCATAAACCTCCTCATAACCTGAGAGCAGGATTTCCTGCTCCTCACCATCAGACAATTTTTTTAATCCTTCTAGCTCCTCATTGGAAACAGGGAGGGCGACCGCATCAGGTTTTATTTTTTCAAATAATTTTTTTATTTCTGATTTCTCACTTGTCAATCCTTGAATGCTTCCTAGAAGAAATATTTTGCCAATGTCCATGATTTCCATTTTATCTCTGTCCTTTTTTTCTCTCCAGAATAAGTTCTATGACTTTTTCAGGATCATTTATTTTTTTTAGTTCGCTAATACTTATCAACGGCGTGCCCTCCAGGTTTTGTTTTTCAGAGTGCTCCACAAAAAATACTGAATGCCTCTCTGTCACCTTGGAAATGTTTGTAACAATATGCGCCTTTTTAACCAATGACATGTCATATCTTTCTACGCCGGTTAGGATCAATGTTTTTTTATCTTTTGTCAGGGCATTAAACGGGCATCTCAGTATAGGCACAACCCTGTACCCAATCTCACTCAGTTTAGTAAACACGTTTTTCTCAAAATCCTCAAACACATCAAAATCTATTTTTTCATCATCAGGTGTTTCAGATGCGTATGAGAAAGGGTTTAAGGGTAAAACAACAGGCTCACCAAAAAATTTTTCAAGACGCACTGCCACATCAACCATTGCGCTCATACCTTCCTCGTACATCTGTATAGCTCTTCTGGAAACCCCTGCGATTTCAGCCAGTGTGCCAAGCGAAATCTTTTTTTTCTCCCTTGCCCCCCTGATCACATCAGGGTCAAGCTTTACGTAAAACCCGCCAGGTGATGCATACGCAAGAGGGGGAACGCCTTCAAGAAACAGGTTGTTAAATGTTCCTTTTGAGATTATTGGAACACCATGCCTCAGGTATATTACATCATCCTCTATTTCACCACCACCGCTTTTTTCACCTATAAGCAGTGGTGAGGCTTCAAGGAATTTTGCCAGGGTTTTTAACTCGTTTGCAGCAGAGCCGGAGAAGGAGTCAACATTAATCAACACCTTAACAAGCAGTAGAAGGTTGTCCCTTCTTGAGATAAAATCAAAGCATAAAGCATTGCATTCACCTGAAACATAAAAACCAGATTTTAC
>JASEEW010000020.1 GCA_030019485.1 Thermoplasmatales archaeon
TCATAAAGGAATATACCAGATAGTTCATCAACAACAGCTGACCAAACAAACGTTGGCGTGGCTGTAAGCACGGTACTGTTGTTTTCTGGTGAAATCAGAGATGGTGCGGATATTGGCGGTGTTGTGTCAATCCTCACTATGATTGTGTTTACAGGTGTTTCTGTGTTTCCTGCGTTGTCCACAGAGTAATAGTATATTGTGTGAATGCCATCATTGCTATGGCCTGATGGAGCAAGTATTGTAACAGTTGTTCCCAACACCCATTCTGTACCATCAATCTGATAATATATTGTTGCCACCCCAGAGCCTTCCCCATCGTATGCTGTTAGATTTATTGTTACATTCTTATTAGACCATTCTGGTGGCACTTCAGCAGTTGTTACTGGGCTTGTGTTATCTATTTTCACATCCACAGTTACTGAAACCCCCCTATTGCCTGCATTGTCCACTGCTCTAAATTCTACAGTATGGATTCCATCTGCAGAAATCACAATTGGACTTGTATACACTGTCCATTCACCACCATCTATTCTGTACTCAATGTATGCCACACCACTTGTTTCATCTGCAGCAGCTATGGTTAATGTCACATCTGATACATACCATCCGTTGTCACCCATTGTACCATCTATCATGTATGTTGTTGTCGGTGCTGTCGTATCCAAAATAATACTATCATTAACCGGTTCTGATTCACCAACATCATTCCTGCATTTGAAATAAACCGTTTTGTTTCCGTCACCCGTCAACAGGAGCCACACTTTAGAAGTTGCGTAAACTTCCCAAACCCCGCCAGCAAATGTCTGGTCGTTACTTATCATCATCTCTGTTGCATTCTCTGCGCAGAGTGTTAATGTAACAGAAGATGAATTTGTGTAAGTAGCGCCGTTATTTATCACAATTGATAGATTTGTTGGCGGCTGGGGCGCTGCTGAGATTATGAACTCATCGCCTATGGATATGTTCTGGTTATTACTCGTATCATTTGCCCATATGTAATATCGGTATTTATCAACGGTTGTGTAGGTTGCATTATAGTAATATACATCTATACCTGCTATTCTTGTCATAGTAATATTTACTTGTGAAAATCCTCCAGACCATGAGATATTAACCTTTACACAACTCACAGCAACATTATCAGTTACTGTGCACGTTATGTTCACATAGCCGCCTGTAACCTGAGTTTCAGGTACCGCCTGAACATTTGAAATCTCTGGTTTTTCTGTGTCTGGAACATTCACACAGCACATTGCATCAGCGACTGTAGGTGCAGACTCTGTGTTGCCAGCATTATCAACCGCAATTGAATAAAATTCATAATATCCGTTTCCGTTTGGCGCTGTGAAACTCCAAGACCAAGGTGATGCAGAATCAGTACCGAACAATGTCCAACTACCGAATGTCGCATTATTTGTTGAATATCTATACCATAATTCTACACTTGCCAATCCGCTGACAGTATCAGATGCTGTTGCAGTAACAGTTATAGGTGAAGATGTTTGCCAATATGGTGAAATTATATTAGCAGAACTGGTTGGTACTGCATTATCATAACTGCATATCGCATCCGCACTTACAGGTGCAGATTCATTATTACTTGCATTATCCCATGCAATTGAGTAAAATTCATAATAGCCATTACCATTCGGTGCTGTGAAACTCCATGACCATGGTGGAGCGGTATCTGTTCCAAATAAAATCCAGCTACCCCATGTTGAATTATCATTTGAATATCTGTAATACAAACTCACATTGGCTACGCCACTGCTATCATCACTTGCAGTAGCGGCGACCGTGAAGGGAGCCGAGGTTTGCCAGTAGGGGGAGATTGGGTTGACGGAGGAGGTTGGAGATACTGGATCATAGCCGCAAACTTCACCCGCCTCTATGGCTTCATCCTCAGGTGGTAAACCTTCATTATTACCGGCGATATCCCGTGCCCTTGTATAGAAATGATAATACCCAGTACCATTTGGAAAATCAAAATTCCATTCCCAAGGTTCTGCAGTATCAGCAGCAAACAAAATCCAAACCCCAAATGATGGCCATTCTGTAGCATATCTATACCATAATTCTACACTTGCCACCCCACTTACATCATCATTTGCTGTTGCAGTAATCGTTAATGGAGTAGTTTTCTTCCAGAATGGTGAAATTGGAGTGAGGGAACTTGTAGGTGTCCCTGGTTCAACTCCACCGCCGTGATCATATCCGCACATCGCATCCGCACAGCCGGGTGCGGATTCAACATTATTTGCGTTATCAGTAGCAATTGAGTAAAACTCATAATATCCATTTCCATTCGGTGCAGTGAAATTCCATTCCCATGGCTCAGATGTATCTGTGCTGAATAAGGTCCAAGAACCCCAACTTGCATTATCACTTGAATATCTGTAATACAAACTCACATTGGCTACGCCACTATTATCATCATTTGCTGTTGCGGTGATTGTGAATGGTGTGGAGGTTTGCCAGTAGGGTGAAACTGTATTAATCGACGATATCGGCTTTACAGTATCAACTTTTATAATTCGCCATCCACTCCAGTCACCCCACGCACCGTTATTATCTTTTACTTTCACCCTCCAGTACCATATGCCATCTGATAATGTGCTGGGCCAGTTGTAATAGGTGTTAGAATCAGTCATGTTTGACCAGTAGTCAATTGTGCTGAAATCACTATTTTGGCTTATTGTTAAATTAAAAGCATTCTGCGTATCACCAGCATCTGGATCATTAAACTCCCAATCGAAATATGGTGTGTTATCGTTTGTCCAGGTGTTGTTCGCTGGTGCTACAAGGGTTGGGGGGTTGGGTGGGTTGTTGACTGTGGTTGTTGATAATGTGATTGTAATTTCTTTACTATTACCCATATTCGGCTCAGCATAATTTGTCACATAACCAGTTTTACTCGCCGTCACATTATGCGGCGTGTAATAAATCTTGCTTGTCTGGTTCTGCCAGTACTCCGTGCACTCAATCCATCTCACCCAACCATCACTATTTGTTATGTATTTCTGGTCAAAAGTGCCATTTATATTATCTCTTACTCTAACGGTTGCACCTGAGATTGGAGAACTGGTTGAGTTGATGACCTTTGTGTGAAGATAGTGTTTTACGGTGAGGGTGGAGGAAGCATCACCAAAGTAAACTTTGGTTTTTGTGAAGGTCGTATTTAAAACAACTGCACTTGACGATGAATTCAAATAGAGATCATAATTATCAGAATTTGTTACAGAACAGTTCTTTATCTGGTTGCTATCTGATGATTGCCCCATAAAGATACCATAATAAAAATTATTGTATAATGTGCATTCTGTTATATGGTTGTTGTTTGAGACGGAGTCAAGACCAATCCCACAAACAGAATTATGATGAACCACGCAGTTTGTTATTGTGTTATTTGAGGAGGAGTAGAGAGTAATACTCCATGAATGGTTGTCTACAGTGCAGTTTACTATTGTGTTGTTTGAGGAATAGGAATTGAATTGAATTCCCGCTTGATTGTCGTTGTTGTAGATGTAACAATTTGCGATGGTGTTGATGTTTGATGAACTAGAAAATACAATTCCATGATATGAGTTGTTATATATAGTAGAGTTTGCGATATAGTTATTTGAGGAAGATTTGAAAAGAACGCCGTAGTAATTTCTGTAAGAAGTTATATTATCAATTTTTCCATTAATTACATCGTAGAAATAAATTCCGTAGATATTGATTCCACCATCATGCACCATACAGTTTCTTACGATGAAATAGACATCTGTATTTTCTATGTGAATGCCATGTGCACTGCTCGCATTTATATCCCAGTTCTCAATGATGTACGGGTTGGATATAGAGCCGTCACCAGCAGATACCCCATTTGTTGCGTTGAAACCTGAGTTGCCATCAATGTAGATGGGCTCGTGTGATGTGTAGGCTTTAGACTGAGATGCAGATTTTACCCCACTCTCCGCTCCCCCGCTCTCTATCATCATAATCCCTGTGAGAACACCCATGAGCACTACCACTCCAATCGAACATACTACTATTGTGCTTTTTGCATTGTTGTTTTTATTTTTTTCTGACATGTTTTTTTACCTCCGTATCATTTTTACTTTTATTTTTCTCATTTTCAATAAACCTATCAACAATAAACGTGAGTCTATCCACAACTTTTGTGAATTGTACTTGAGTATTTGCCAAATTTTTATTCAGTATTGTAAATTGTTTTTGACCTGCTAACAAATTCTTATTCATTGTAACCATGGTTTTAAAGATTACATCATACTTCTTATCCATTTTATTAAAACTCTCATGTGTTTCATCTCTTAGATTATCTACTTTTTCACCTACTTTATTTACACTGCCCTGGACACCATTTACACTGCTTTGAATACCACCTAAGTATAATACCATTGTTCCTGCTCTATCGCCAAATTCCTCTTCTAATCTGCCATATTTAATATCAAAATACTCAAATTCACCTGTAGCATTGGATTTCTCCACAATTTTTACATCTTCTACATTTATAAAATCTTTTTTTATCTTTATTGCCTCAACGAACTTTGGTATTAATTCCTCATCAAGTTCACATACTATTTGAACATCTGAATTTCTCATGTTTTCAACATATCCTGTTACACCAGATTTGGATGCTATATCTTTTACAGCATCTCTATATTCGACTTTCTGAACTTTCCCTTTAGAGATCAATCTTATTCTTTTTTTCATTTTATCACTCCTCCATCGTATAAAAGTATAAATGGTTATTAAAGTTATTGTTCTTGACCGAGGCCCCATCTCCCATATTAACATGGACTATCCCGAAAACTACTGTAAATACCAAAATCTGCATTTCCAGCACACTAAACTTTTTTCTTCTATTTTTTGCTAACATTTTTATCACCTCATCTCATTTATCATCATAATCCCTGTGAGAACACCCATGAGCATCACTGCTCCAATCAAGCATACCATTATTGTGCTTTTTGCGTTGTTGTTTTTATTTTTTGCTAACATATTACCTACTCCTTATTTTTTTGATACGATATGTACCGTCACCTAATTTCACAAGTTTAAACCCTACCTCTGCTAACCCTTTTTTAATTCTTTCATCCCTCAGTTTTTTTATTTCTTCAAAAGATAAGTTTTTCTTTTCTTCTTCCCTTTGCATAAGCGCCCTCATCACATGCAACTCATACATCATCTTATCGTTTGGAAATTCTTTTCTTACTTCTTTTTTCAATTTCTCAAATTTTTTTCTACTAATAGATGTTTCTTTCCAGAGTTTTTCTAAATCATACCACTCGTATTCTTTTCTCATATAGTATTACCTCATTCATATTTTTCTTTACCATGTTTTTCTTTTAATCTTAAATCCACGATAAATTCTGTGTTCTCATCAAATTTTTTTGTGTCTTCATACTCTTCTTTAGTCAAATCAAGTTTAATATCATACATTGGACAAGGTAATGTATAAAGTGTTCCACCCATATATGGTGTTTTAAGTTCTAACAAGTAATAAATCTCAGTTTTACTTTTATGTTTTAGTCCAAATCCAAACCATTTTGTTTCCTCAATTTTCTTTAGCGCATTTATTGACACCTGATTAGAGGTCCTACTATCCATATATACACTTTTAGTCACTTGTTGAACCTTTATATCCTATTTTCTTTAAGGTTAATTCGAACAAAGAGCCTAACAAATCACGAGAAATTTTATTGATTCCACATTGACCCAGCGTTTCCTTTCCCATTATGAAAGAACTTTTTTGGTTTTCATATTCAAGATGCGAATCTGAGGGGCTTAAAATTAATTTATATGGAGCATTGACTACTTGACTGAGTCTAATCTCATCAAGATATAGTTCTTTCTTAATTTCTTTCATTTTTTTACTCCCAGCCGTTGTTCTCCATCAGCCTGCAGATTATGTCATCATAGGTTTCCTTTTTCTTGCCGAGCTCTGCAAGCCTGTCCCTAGTTTCCTTCCTGACCCTTATCACAGTTACATCATTCTCCGTATTTTTCATATACACCACTATAAAAGAATATACATTGTGTATATAAGTATTTTTGTGTCTGCCTGTGTTTTTATGAGCCTCAGGCCAAGACGAGCTTCTCGGCAAGTGTTTGAAATGCCCCCTCCACGTTTTCGCCTGTTTTCGCGCTCGTTCTCAGGCAGGGCGCGTTGAACTCGGAGGCAAGTCTTTTCAATTCGTTTCCTGCAAACCCGGGAGCCAGATCTATTTTGTTTGCCACAAAAATCACAGGTATTGGTCTGGTGGCCCTGAAAATTGCTTCCACCCACCTGCGAAGATGTGAAAGGGTTTCCGGTCTTGTGGTATCACAGATTATGATTGCGCCGTTACCTCCCTGGTAATATGTTGGGTGTATGGTTCTGAAATCCTCCAGCCCTGTAATGTCCCAGAGACTTAACGTGAGCTCCACACCAAGCACCTGTATTACTTTCCTGGTAACCTTCGCACCTATTGTCGGCAGATACTTGTCCACAAACATCCCGTAAACATATCTTCTAATCAAGGATGTTTTTCCAACCATAGGGTCGCCGAGCAGACAGATTTTTTTTGTTTTTCTTAATTCCCTGAGCTTTTCCGCCTCTAAATGCTTCAGCACTTCTTCCCGCTTGTTAATGGCTTCTTCGCACCCCGGGTCGAGCTCCAAAGCTTTATCAAAGCACTCAACAGATTCTATGTATCGGCAGAGGGAGCTCATTAGAGAGCCCTGCACAACCCATGCGTTAACATTACTGGGCTCAAGCTCCACTGCTTTTTTAAAACATTTTACCGCCTCATCATAACTGCCCTGGATGAGCAGGGCCGCACCCTGGTTACTCCAGGCTTTCGCGTAAAAAGGCTTGAAAAGCGTGGCTCTGCGATAGCAGCTGAGCGCTTCCTCTATGTTGCCCTGGATTAGATATACATTTCCAAGCTCATTATAGGCCTCTGCGAATTTAGGGCTGCGGCTCAGTGCCCTGCGATAGCACCCAACCGCTTCACTGTACATGCCCATGCTAGCAAATGATTTCGCTTTTCTGAACAGCCAGTTCGGATCCTCGTTCATATCATTATGAGATTAGTTTTTTCGTTTATAATGTTTGTTATGAAACAAGGACATAAAACCTTTTATGCTCCTTTTTGATATTTTATAACACTATTTAGTGTTTATAATGCATTTATCCAATGTACCAAAGTGGATTTTCTTTCTTCTCTGGTTCTTGATGTTTCTCCTTGTCCTCGTATTTTGCTTTCAGCTGTCTGTAGATGTCAGATGGTACCTCACCATTCAAGAAGCGTGTTTCCAACAATTCCAACTTCTTTTCATTTGTCAACTGCTGCGCTGTTTGTACTGTCTCATCCTTTGGTTTCATCAGCGAATGCACATAGATGTCATAGGCTATCTGCGAATCCTTGTCAGCCAGGTGAACATATTTCATGGTTGTTGCAATGTTTTCATGCGCTAGTTGTTTCTGAATGTACATTGCGTTTGCTCCCTGCTGCGCCATGTGTGTGCCAAGGGAATGTCTGAACAGATGTGGGTAAACCCTTTTTGTGATTCCTGCTTTTGCTGCATACTTCTTCACAGTTCTTTCTACAGTTGCTCTACTGATGCGTCTCCCGTGTGTTGAAACAAATACTGCGTTGCTATCATCTATTGTCAGTCTTCTATTATGCAATATGTATTCTTTGAGTGCTTCCAATGCATCTTGATGTATGCTGACGATGCTGTCTTTGTTTCCTTTGCCTTTGTTTATTCTCACTGTCCTTTTGAGGAAGTCTATGTCGTCAATGTTCAGGTTTGTCAACTCGGTTTTTCTGCAACCCAAATAGTATAGAGAGCACAGTATTGCGTAATCCATGGGATTAGTATTTTTTGCTTTTATTAGTATTTTCCTGATTTCGTCCTCTGTTAGCGGTTCCGGCAGCAGCTTTGGTCTTTTCGGTTCCTTTAGTTTATTTGCTGTGTTTAGATCCAATGTTCTGAAGAATGTTTTTATTGCTGCGATATGCGTTATCAGGCTGTTTGCATTGTAGTTTAGTTCGTTTGCCATGTGCATCTTGTAGCGGTTTAAGTCATCCAAGGTTATGTCTTTAGGTTCTTTGTTTATGTATTCCAGCATTTGTTTCAGAAATCCCCCGTATAGGTACACTGTGTGTTTGCTCCTTTTATCTGCCTTTAAACTCTCAAGAAATTTCTCCAATTCGTTTTGCCCTTTCAACATAGGGCATCCCCTCCTCCGCAGAGGTTTTCACAAAACCTGCTACCATTTTCCCAAACATGTCTTTCTCTACCACCAAACTTTGGCTCGTTTCTTATCCCTCCTGCCAAGTTTTTCTTGGCAATAAATAGTAATGCATTATGTATTCTTATAACTTTCATCCAGAACCTCCCTGAATATCTCCTCATTAATGGTTTTAATCTCAGGTAAATTGTGCAAGCGCCTGAAACTGTTGATCTCATCCAGACGCTTCTTAGCCTCCATGGTCTTCTTAACAATGAAATCCTCAACAGCATTACCCATTAACACTATGCCTGTTGTGGAAACCCTTTCATCTGTACCATTTCTCATTATGTTCCTTATTGTTGATATCCCTATTCTCATACCTTCACCCTACCCTTTTCCTGTTTCCTTTCAAACATTGAACCATATTGCAGTATTGCACCCATTATTGCTATATGGTCAATTCTACATGAGCCCTTGTGATTCTGCGCTTCCCGGCATCATTGGCTATTAGCATGGCCTTCAACGTTTTGTAATGTATGTATTGTTCTGCCAGTTCCCTCATCAGCTCCACTGAGTCTTTGCTTACTTCCATATCCTTACTCATGACAGCGTTTTTCATGATTCTTTTAACATTATGATGCGGCAAACTTTTCATAATATTCATCCTCCTCTAATGTGATGTGCATTTTTATCCTCAAACCTTCAACGAATGCGTCATCCAGCACAAAACTGTTTTTGTCATGATAGTTTGAGTAATCCTTGCAGGTGTTGCAGGCCTCTGTCAGCACCTTATCCCACCTTCTCTGCTTCTCACTTCTGATTTTTTCAGGTAGCAGATGACTGTGATATTCATACATTACATCGTTCATGCAGTTCCCTGGTGTTTGCATTTCCTCCTCCTGTTCCTAAATATTCTGAGCCTTCTCTTTTGTTTTTCAAGCAGTCTGTCCCTTCCTATTTTCATCCCTGCCTCCTTTGAGCATATCTATTACTCTGATCATCTCAACCCTCTCAACACCAACGTTGTCTATCACCAGCCTTGCTATCTCCTCAGCCGTTTTGTTTTTACACAAATCAAGGAAATATTTCTTCTGATTATCAGTCGCGCCCTTTTCTTTGCCTAAGATATCCTTTATCAAAAATGGCAGATGACCAATGCACTTGTCAAACAAACATCGCCTAACCTCTACATCCTCCTTGCTCAGTATTCCGTTGGTTATTACTGTGTCCCATGCCTTTTTGGCAATCCTTATGCTTCCAACAATCTCATCTAAAACCTCTCCTCTCTGTTTTTCATCCAATTCCTTTATCAAACCTCTACTACTCATACTTATCCTGCCTCCTGGACCCTATGCAATTTTCCCTTTGGGTCCTGATACAGCAAACCCTCACGCAAAAGACAGCCAACATACTCATAAACCAAGCCCAAATCTTCACTACTAAAATTGTATTTGTCCCTGAAAATCTGCAGAAACTCACCAGGCGTCTTGTTCTCAACATTATCCATGACCCAGCATCTAAGCCTGACACCCACTAACTCATGCTGAAAAAGTCTTCTTACCTCGTTCCGCAAACCTTTTATTTCCGTTTCACCTTTATCTTTCATGCTTAGACGACTCCTAGACAAAACTTCCCTTTGGGTTGGGTTTTCTTGTTTGGGGGTTTGTCTAAGCACTAACGTAGTAATTCATCGTATATATATTTTCACACCCACCCACCCATGCAAAAAACAGGCAAAAATTTGGTTTTATAGACGATAAACCACAAAAAACAGTTTGAGACACCCCCCAAAAATATTTATAGTGGAATATTTTTTATAGACGACAGAGGTGTCGCTTACTATAAAAACCTTACGCCGTATATTTCTGCCCTGTTTTCTTCCAAACCTCAAGAACCATCTCCTCAACGCCGTAGGCAGGGCAGTCAGGCAGAGAAACCAGAGAGGTCTGCCCCTTTCTCTTCCAAACATCCACAAAACCCTCCTTCTCCAACACATCAAGATTCTTAAAGTAAACATCCCTGTTCACCATGACATTGTTCCTGCCGCATGCATCAGCATAAAAACCCCTAAGCTCATCCGTACCAACATACGCCTCATCCTTCCTAAGACAACCTGCAACAGTAAACAAAAGTAGCTGAACAGGGAAATCCAGCATACCAATCTTGCTAATGCTGACCCATGGGTAGCTGTCAGCCTTCGCCAGCCTGACATGATCCGGTAATATCTGCTCTACAGCATCCTTCTCCGCAGCATGGGCGCTCTTTCTGAGCAGTTCTACACCAACCCTTGCGTCTTCTCTTTCCATAGCACCATCAAGGATTAGTTTCCTGGCACCATCCGTTATCCCACCATCGTGTAGTGCGAGTGTGATTCTCTGGTTTATAATGTCGCTCAGCTGGTCCCTGTTGTATTTTCTGAGATGAACAAGCGTGTACTCTCCAAATGAGCTGCGTTCCCCTGGATCCATTTTATCACGTACATCCACGATTGATATAAGTATCAGGGAAACAGGTCCTATGTCCATTGCCTTTGCCCTGGTGAGATAACCAATAATTTGTGTGTCGTTCATCATCAGGTTTGCCTCATCCAGTATTAAAACAAGATGCAAATTAGGGTTTTCATTCATGTATCTTTTAAAATCCTCCTTGATTAAATCAATACCTGTTCCTTTTACAGAATAATTCCTGTTTATTTGTTTCATTATGCTTAGCATGATGCTGTAGTCGCTTCTTATGTTCAGGCAGGAAAGATATATTGTTTTGATGTTTCTTTTGTTTCTGTCTGCTTCGTCATCCAGCCATTTCATAAACCTTTTTGACAGTACGGTTTTCCCTATGCCTGACTTACCCATAATCATTGCATTCGCAGGCGAGCTGTATTCGAGGACAGGAAAGAACATTCTTTGAAGGTTTTTCATTTCCCTTTCCCTGTGCGGCAGCTCATCAGGTATGAATTCAGCCTCAAGCGGTTTAGGATCAGATATTATCCTTCCCATGGAAAACAAAAACAGATTACAGGATTATAAACATGGTGCTGGTGAGATATAATTGTATAAAAAGTTGTAAAAACGTCCAAAAAGAATTACACCAAAAATCTCTTAAAGACAGAAGATATTTACAGAGTCATGGAATTCTTACGCTTTGAGAAACTAGATATCATTAGGGTAATCAGTTGTGCCTTCCCTGAAGGATTTGAATATGTTACACTTCTTGTAGGAAAAGATTACTTTAAACTTATAGGGATAGATAAATCTAATACAATAGCATGTGAGCTGTTGTTAGACAAAGATATCTTCTTAGGATATAACATCTCTTCTAACTATGTTCTCCCAGTTATTTCTAAACACCTCCAAAATTATCTTGGGTTGGCTAAATCCGCTTTAGCCTGTGGCATACCAGAAGAGAATATTTCGGTTGAAATGTCCTTAGATCGTAATGGTATAGATATAACAATATCGGCAATTGGTAGAAGTGTTGTGAAGAGGCGTGTACAACGTTCTACTGAAGGTATAAAGAAACTACCTCCTCTTCCCAACTTCGAGAAGTTCCCATCCTCTATATTGAAGGATCACAGAGACCTCCAATACATCTTTCTTTCATCTGCAGATATAAATGTCCTAAGTGTATCAATTGAGGATGGTGTAGCTAAGTTTGAGAGTGACGTACCTGAAATCCGAGGAAGTTTTTCACTTAATGGGGTAGGAAAGGGCAAAGCTACTTCTAAGATAATAAGAGGGGTTTTAGGAGAGGTTTCAAAGATATCCGCACTTCGAAAAGTAAACACCTCTGATATTACAGCCAGGATTACAGTAATAGATGGAGGTAGAATTAATTTCGTGTATAATTTTGTCGGCGGTAGTGTAAGCTATACTGTTGCACCTATGATATCAGAGTAGGTTGCGGATGCAAATCTTCTTTATTTTCATCCACCCACAATTCTTTCTCCTTACCATCCTCGCTTTCTACAACCTTTCTCCCAAATAACACAGCATGTTCCTTTATCTCCACTTTTCTTTCCTCATAAAGTGTGAGGTGATATTTCGTTGATAACTGACTAAACGGCTCTAAGTCCCCATATGATTTTATGAAAATCTTATGGATATTATCATACCTGCTAAGTTCCCCATAGCCCACTGCCAAAAGAAATTTCGGGAACAAAGTAGAATTGACTATAAACATTTCTGTAAATGTTGACATTTTTGCAGGATCAAAATAATCTGTGATATTTTTTTCAATCCTCCCTTCTATTGCAAAAAAACCGTGATAATACTTACTTAAATCATCTACTTTTGAAGGATTCGGGAAACAGTATTTATATCTTCCTTGAGGCCCCCCTATTGTAATAATTTCTTTATCTTTCTCTAATATTCCTATATACCTTCTGATATTTTCGTAACTGAGCCCTTCCATACCATGTTCCACCTGAAGGCGATCAGCCAAAGATTTTATGTATTCCCCTGGGCGCTCATACACAAAGTCTTTTATGAGTGTCTTTCTTCTCTCTTCTTCATGTTTAACTTTTTCACCGAGCAGGGATTTCAGTTCTAATTTATATCGCTCAAACTCTTCTCCCCTCTGAAATAATAAAGGCTCAAAAACCTCCACTTCTTCATCTATAAGATGCATCAAATCTTCTTTGCATTCTCCAATAATGTCTGTTACTCTTCGCACATCTTTAGGACAAGGTTTTTTTCCTCTCAGTAATTCATCTACCACTATCCCCACTATTTCAATGTCTTCTGGCTCCCTGTCACAAAAGTCTAATATGCTTATCAGCTGTTTCATTTCTTTTTTCTTACGGCTTTCTACATTCATCAGAACATCAAAAAAAGCTTCCTCAGTTCTTTCACATTGCTTTAACACAATGGGTGCCTTGCCAACTTTAAGTGCTAATGAATTCATGGTATTATCCCACCCACTTTACCATTTAATTGTATGACCATGCTAGGACTTTTCCTCATTGCTTGTTGGTTTCCTACAAGTCTCTCATTGATTTTGTATTTATTAAATCTTTCTATCTTTTGCTCACCTTCCCTAATACATCTTGAGAGAAGAAGGTGTTCTTGAGTTGTAAGAACATTTTGTTTCTTTATAAACTTTCTTGCATATTTTTGTGTTGTTCTAAGCAAAAAATTATTTGTCCATACTTCTTTACTTAAGTCGTTAATAACAATAATTCTAGTGATCCAAGTTGGATGGGATGGGCTCTCATCAATACATTTTTTAATCCCGACTATATTAGAAATCCAATAATTTACACTATGAATGTATAAAATACCAGTCATCATATGAGCAAGAAGATCCACTAATGATTCCCGAATTTTTCTTCTTTTACTATTTATTGTTGCATAACCAACATCCTTTTCTGTATGAGCAACTTCATGCGCAACTAAACCTATAAGGTCTTCATTTAATGGGTGATAATCTTTCCCCACAAATAGTATAAATGTAAAATTCTCGTTAGACAAGTATGGATAACTAGATAAAATTTTGGTATCAGCCACAGGTACCACTATGATTTCTAAGTCTTTATCAAATATATAGGATTTTTCATGTAGTTTATCCGCTATTTCTTTTACAAAGTCGAGATAAATGGTATTGCTAATATGCTTCCCTTCTTCTATAGATTTTAAAATCTCTTCGGTAGAGGAAATCCTTACAATAATATGTTTCAGTACTTTATCAAAAGTTCTTTCTTCACATGTCTCCTTCCTTAGCAATTTTATCACATCCTCAACTTGATCAAGAAACTCTTTAAGAAACATATAAGTTGACGGAATGATAAGTTTGCGATTATGTAACTCCTCAACTTTATCTTTTAAGTCTGATATCTTTGTGAAAATGGGTTTTGTAGTCATTTTTTCCTCATTTCATACATGGCTGTAGTCCGTATTAAAAATATTGCCTGCATTTTTTCATGTAGTTTTTCTGCACCTGTTTCCTGTGCTTCGCCACCCTGAAATGCACCTGCCTTCTTTTTTTCTTTTCAGGCTTCCTTCTGTATTCCTCAATAATTTCCTCAATCCCTGGGTACTTCTGCTCAACCTCCAATACTCTGCTGTGGATTTTCTTCAATTCATCCCTTACCTGTTCAGTGTTGTATCTGACCTCTGGTTTCCAGTGCCTCATCATACTCGCAACCATACGCATGCTTGTTGTGATAGGACCAACATCCAGATAGGTAGCGATATCTATTTTCCCTGCCCTCCTCGCATCCGATAGTGCTTTCTGCAGGAAATCAACCTCCCTTTCAATGTCTTCTGGAGTTAACGTTTCTTTTGATAGCAGGTGTTCAACGGATGTTTTCATCAAAAACATTATCCTTTTCAGAACATTAAATATTTCTGCCAACTTGTGCCAACCCCCGCCAACCATTTCCACTCCTCCTTCATTTTCGTGGACAGGCGTAGCGAGGGCATCATCCCTCTGGGATGACCCCGAGCGGAGCGTCATCGAATAAAAGCAATCACTGTGCGGTCAGTGAACAAACGTGGTGCACATCGGACAGATAACGCACTCTATCGTTTTCACAGCAACGATTTGTCCCGCACCATCGAACAAAATGCAATTTGCGACCGTAGGGGGCAATTTGCCACAAAGGTTTTGATTGCGGAGCAATGAACGACACTCAGGCTGAAGCCACGAGGCATCATCATTTTTCATATTTACACCCCATATTTATTCTTCATTGTTCCATTATTCTATATCATTTGAATTTCGCTCTTCTGATAGACAAAAAATTTGCATACCACACCAAATTAGCCCAAATTCTTGCATTTCTTCATCCATTATTTTAATATCGTTTATGTTAAGTAATTTTTGACATTTAATATCGGTAGTCCCATTTCTTTCATTAGGTTCAAAAACAATTTTTTTAAATTTATCAATTCTTATAACTTCAACATTTTTATCGTTTCCTGGAAACAGCTTTGCTGGGCTTGAAATTAATAATCTAAAATAATTCCTAGTTGAAGGAAGTAAACCTATAGCAGACGGGCGAACAAAATACATCTCACTAATGAGGTTCGGACTTCTTGTCCATAATTTACGAAATGTTTGATAAGGGGGAAATATATACCAAACTCCATCTGGATGAGCTCGACTTTTTCTTTCTAGTATGTTATGTTGTCGAACATTAATCGAAAAAATGTTTGGAGGAAAATTTGCCCAAGGTGCCTTGTATTG
>JASEEW010000192.1 GCA_030019485.1 Thermoplasmatales archaeon
CTGAGTCCGAAACGCCTTTGCGAAATAACGGCACTGCAACCATTCTTCTTTCTTCCAATGTTCCTGCATCCCTCACCTTCTGATCCCATCTAGTCATGAGTAAGGTATATGCATCCAATTATTTAAAGGTAATTAGTTAATCATCTTTAGTAAAAGATATGTTGGGGAAGAATATGTTGCTGAAAGGGTTATGGGGTTTTCAGAGCACAGCCTTTAACTTACCAAAAGTGCTTCGCACTTTTCCGTAACATCATCTGGTTTTTTTCCTATTATCCTAATCATTGCCTCCTTGCCAAAACCCCCCTTGTCATAAATAATATCAGGAACGCATCCAAGTTTCTGAATAACCGTTTTTGTACCCCATTCCATTGTTGAAACATCCTTCGGCTCATGTTTCCTGTCAAAAAATCCGGCCTTCAGTTTTTTTCTTTCTGCCTTCTTAACAATACTCTCCAGGTATCTGATGTTCATAGCGCACCTCATGCCAGGCTCAAATTTCATTGCCGTTAAAACAATTCTTGCAACATGCCTTGATTTACCGAAATCAACATCCCCCATGCGTTTTACTTTTTCTCCAATTTTTACAATTCTTCCATCTATGCCGCAGACGTCATCAAAACCTTTTGCACCCGGTAAAGCGTATGCCATGTTTATTCCAACCTCAGGAACAAAACACGGTTTAAGGTTTTTTTCAACCCACAGAGCAGCATTTTTCACCTGTTTCAAAACACTGTATTTCTCATCCGTAGCCGCATATTGATTAACAACATCTGTGCTTCCAATACTGTAGCCGGATTCTATCATCCTGCTTATCATTTCTTTGGCAAGTCCAACAGCATTCTCAACAGAGTATCCTTTTGCAACCAGACCGGCAACAAGCGATGAATGCGTGCATCCTGAGCCGTGTGCCTTTTTATCCATTTTTTTACCAGAATAAAACAAAAATTTTTTTCCATCATACAAAACATCAACACAGTTTTTTCTCAGATGCCCTCCTTTCACAAGAACAAATCTGCATCCCATTTTATGAATAGCCCTGCAGGCTTTCTTCATGTCATCAATGTTTTTTACTTTAAAACCTGCAATCACCCCTGCCTCATAAATGTTCGGCATAACAATCACTGAGGCTGGAATCAAATATTTTTTCAATGAATCAATATAACCTTTTTCTGTCAGTTTTTTACCTGTTGTGGAAATCATAACAGGGTCAACAACAGCCTTCAGTTTATGCTCCCTGATTTTTTTTGCAACAAGTTTCACAATACCTGCATCATAGAGCATGCCTGTTTTCACAACCCTTATTTTCAAATCTTTAACAACAATGTCAATCTGCTCTTCAATAACGTTTAACGGCAACGGATAAATAGTTTTCACTGTTTCTGAGGACTGAGCAGTCACACAGGTAACAACACAACATCCATGAACTCCTAAAACCATGAATGTTTTCATGTCTGCCTGAACACCTGCGCCTCCAGAGGAATCACTACCTGCGATTGTGAGCACTGGAATCATACAAAACAATAAATGATTTAGAAGGATTTATAACCTGCGGAGGCAAGGAGTCAGGGGTTAGAAGTTAGGGTGACCTCCTGACTACTAACTGCTCTCCCCCTAACTACCACTGTTTGGGTAGGTATAATTTGTAACTAACCCCCCATTTAAATCACGTAAATAAAGTGTATCACCCGTATTAGTCCATATCGCCTGTCCTGCCCTACCCCAGTATAGCTCTGTATCTGTATCCATACCTGAACCTGTGTATAGTGTAACTATACTATCGGGAGATAGATTAAAAGTGGGGAATCTGTAGAGATGGTTTGCTTTATCCTGAACTGTCCATCCTGTCATATTTACAGAAAGCGTTCCTGTATTCTTAAAGATGACATACTCATCATTAAGATTGTTATTGTCGTTTCCTTTTGCATCATAATGCATGTACAACACAATGATACTACTATTGTTTGATGGTCTCCATATTCCTAACTGTTCATTTCTTGCCTGTTGTTCAGCATTCTCAAACTCATCTGCATATTTCACATCTGGAGGATAAGGATAAGCGAATGCATACCCCTGCCTCACCATTTCTAAATTTACAAATGTACTCCCAACATAAACATATCGAAGTAATCTATTACCCTGATCCTTATCTGAAACATCCTTTTCCAATGTAATACTATTATACCCAATTAACTGTGATAGTTTGTTAGTCGCCTCTGTAGCATAAGGTTGCCCTTTTTCTGGCGCATT
>JASEEW010000021.1 GCA_030019485.1 Thermoplasmatales archaeon
TCTACTTTCCCATCCCTAACTTCTACCCCCTCCTCTTTCAGTAGCTCAATTTTCTTTTTCACCCCACCTCTGTAGCCTCCAACATCACCATTGGAATGAACCACCCTGTGACATGGAACTTCGACCAGCTTTGGATTACTATTCAGTATTCTCCCAACTGCCCTTGCTGCTCTAACATCACCAAGTGCTTTTGCAATTTCACCATATGTTGACACCTTTCTAGATGGAATTTGTGAAACCATGTCATAAACTGCTTGATAAATATTCATTGAATACGCAACGATGTACATAATCATTAAATTTATTATCTCATAATCCATATTCTTTTCTATGATATGGTGCTTCACATCACACAACCTCACAATGTTCACGGTTGCAGAAAACTATAACGATGCAAAGGCGGATTTCAAACCCATGCTTCTGAAATACCTTACCAGAAATCCTGATGCTGCCCTTGATGAAATCATTGAGATTATAGCATTGAAAGATGATGGAAAATATGATGAGACGTCATCGCATATAGAGTTCGCAGACGAATGGCTGAAGGAACTGAAGATAAAATATGTGTTCAGATAGCTAAATGTTCAAATTTATATACTTAAATGATAATTAGAGAATGTGGAATCAAAGGCGTTATCAAACTATTTCAGAATTCTTAAAGGAGAAAGAAATGCAAATTATCTTGAATCAAAAAAACTGGAAATAAATTTTGATTTAAATGCTCAGGAAGAAAAACTATGGGAAATCCATGATAACCCTGCTGGAGAGAAAAAAGAAAACCCTTTCCTTTCCTTGTTTGACCTGAAAATCGAGCTTTCAAATAGAATGCTTGAAAAATGCAGGTTTTGTGAAAGAAGATGCAGGGTAAACCGGGCAAAAGCCCAGAAAGGGTACTGTGGTGTTTTGAAATCAAAGATTGCATCAGAATTTATTCATATGGGCGAGGAACCCGAGCTTGTGCCGTCCTACACAATATTTTTTTCAGGATGCACCTTTAACTGTGTTTTCTGTCAGAACTGGGACATAAGCCAGTACCCTGAAGCAGGCATTTACGTGGAGCCGAGGGTGCTAGCAAAATTAATTGAGCAAAGAATAAACAAAATAAGAAATCTTAACTTGGTTGGGGGCGAGCCGACACCAAATCTTCCTTACATTTTGGATGTTCTCAGGCATACCTCTGTGAACCTCCCAGTAATCTGGAACTCAAACATGTACATGTCAGAGGAAGCAATGAAACTCCTGAACAACATAGTGGATGTCTATCTTACAGATTTTAAGTATGGAAATGACGATTGCGCAAAAAAACTCTCAAACATTGAAAACTATTTCAACATTGTTTCCAGGAACCACAGAATCGCAAACAACCAGTGCGAAATGATTATTCGCCATCTCGTCCTCCCAAACCATATTGAATGCTGCACCAAACCTGTGCTAAAATGGATTGCAGAAAACCTAAAAAATGTTAAGGTTAATGTTATGGAGCAGTACAAACCACAATACAAAGCAAAGGAATACCCTGAAATCAACAGAAAAATCACAAAAGAGGAGTTTGATGAGGCAGTAAATTTTGCAGAAAAACTGGAGTTGGATTTGGTGGAACAATGATTAGATACATTTATATAGTATCGTATCGTTACTATTGTAACGTGATAATATGAGGGTTGTAACAACACGGGTATCTGATGAGTTCTTCAGAAACCTAAAGGAAATAGAACAAGATGAACATGCTGAAAGGGCCGAGGTGGTAAGAAGGCTTTTGGCAGATGCCATAAAAAGATGGAAGCTTAAAAGGTCATTGAGGATGTTGAGGGAGCATAGGATAACACTTAGGAAGGCGGCTGTTATCGCGGATATACCATATGTAGAGATGTTTGATAGAGCATCTGAGGCGGGGATTGATATAGGTTATTCATTATCAGACTTGGAAAAGGATGTGAAGTGAATTACATGGTTGTTGTAGATTCGTCTGTTTTAATACCTTTGAGCAGGATAGGGAGACTGAATTTGCTGAGAAAAATTTTTAAAGAAATAAAGGTTACGGAAGAGATCTACAAAGAGGTTGTTAAGGAGTCAGAAGGAAGATCAGGCACATCAGAGATAGAAAAAGCATGCAAAGACTGGATTGAGGTATGTAAAATAAAAAGTAGGGTAGATATTCAAAAAATCGCAAAGTCTGAAGGAATTGAGAAAGCAGATGTATCTATAGTCTTACTGGCAAAGGAAACAAAGGATATTCTACTTTCTAATGATAAATCCTTAATCGTAGTGGGTAAAAGCAAAGGTGTTATCTGCTGGTGGCTGACAACATTTATTTTAAATCTTGTTAAAAAAAGATTGGTGACAAAAAAGGATACAAAACAGGTATCATTTGAACTTGTAGAGGCAGGGATGAGACTGAGGGTTGAAGTATATGCTGCATTGCTCAAAGAGATTGATAGATTATGAAATATCATTTCTCAATTAAAGTGTTTTATTCTTATACATCAGCATGATAAGCCCTTCCTTTTGCCTGAATAAAATTTTCGTAAGGGATGAGTTTAACTTTCTCCTGAATCTTCAAATCCTCTTGTAATATTCTTAAAATCTCTGAAGAATCTACCTTTTCTTCATTTGGCAACACCAGTTTTAAAGGACTTATCACAACATTCACAAGTTTTTCCTTCCCCAGACCAAACACAGCAGGTTTTCTCACATCAAGAAAATAAAAACAATAATCAGCTTCCGTATAGCCAAATAATCTTTTCTGAAAACTACGATAACCACCAGCTCCATAGCCCACATATGACTCAAGAGTTTGTGGCGTAACATATGTTGCCCGAATAACTTTTTCCCAAGGAATAAAATAACTATCCTTCCGTAAGCACAGTTTCAGAGGAACATACCTTGGGACTATCCCATTTTCATATATTCGAAACCGTGTTCTACGTAAGCCAGGGAAAAGACAGAGATAAAGAAGAATAAAAACCACAACTCCTAAACAACCGAGTCCGAATATTCCACGCCAAAATTCTGGGAAACCCCGTTCGTACCCGCCTTTTATAGACATTGCCGCAACGTATATCATTCCACTCACTCCAAATACGCCCATCGCCAAGCTAGCATGTTTCATTAGATAACATTCACTTTTTTTCTCCTGTAAAATTAATCTTCCTTTGTCCATAAGATTCACCTCCGCAATTCACTTTTTCATCAACCCACTCTATAAAGTATCTATTCACCATAGTCATTATCCTGAAATTTTCCCTTCAGCCATAAACTCATTTACCAACAAGAAAAACCATAGGAAAACCATAGAAAGTATCTCCAATCCTTTCTCTCTTTCTTTCCCTTATTTTTTCTTAGATTGTTTCTTTGATTAAATCAATATTTTCCTTAAAGATTATTTTGGAATGCAATCTATTTATATTCAAAACAACATTATCTTTTTTATGGCAAGAACAGTAGAGGATGATGTTGTACGTTTGGCAACAATGATTATCTTTGGTATAATCATAATTATAATTGCGTTGATATGGGCTTTTGTTCCACATTGGATAATTCATCTTGTTTTATCGATTATTATTGCAGTTGTATTAGGAATCATTATCCTTTGCATTGTTGCATGGTTTACAGATTTCTAAAAATCCCATAAACTCATTTATCCTGTTTTCTATTTCCTCAACCTTCACCCTCATCTGCTGGGTTGTATCCCTGTCCCTTATTGTTACTGTATCATCCTCCATTGTCTGATAATCTATTGTTATGCAGTAGGGTGTTCCTATTTCATCCATTCGCGCATACCTTCTTCCGACTGAGCCGGAAACGTCATAGAAACTGTCAAACTTTTCCTTTAAACTTTCGTATATCTCCCTTGACTTTTCAGGTAAGCCGTTTTTGTTAACAAGCGGAAAAACAGCAAGTGTTTTAGGCGCAAGTCTATGCGGAAGTTTTAATACAACCCTTTTTTCCTCCTCTTTGTAAAACAAATCAAGCATAGACCAGAAATTTCTGTCAACGCCAAAACTCAGCTCAAGAACATGGGGAATGAATTTTTTTCCATCAATGTTTACCTCCATGCTCTGATTTGAGCCTTCCTGATGCCTCAATAAATCATAGTCGCCTCTGTAATGTATGCCTGCAACCTCTCTGAAGCCACCAAGGCTTTCCATGTTTAATTCAACATCAAAATGTATTTTGTTGTAGAATGCTTTTTCCTTTCCTGTTTTCTCATAAAACCTGAATTTGACTGACGAAATTTTTAAAACATTAACATAAAAATCCTGAATTTTTGCCATATGATACAAATAGAATTTTGGCAGAATATTTGTAAGTTCTTTACAGGATACTTCTTTAATACTTTTTCTGTCATTCGCAAACATTATTCTCAGTTTATAGTCCTTCACCGCCTCAAAATTAACCTCGTTATCAAACCTGTCAGGGTCAAAAAATATCTGAAGTTCCGCCTGAATAAGCTCCCTGAGTCTGTAAACACCCTGACGCGGAGATATCTCATTCCTATATGCTTTTCCAATAACTGCAAGGCCGAGCGGGAGTTTTTTCCTCAGGGTTTCAAACTCCCTTCTGAAATTCAGATAAACACCCTGTGCTGTCTCAGGCCTCAGAAACGCCTTATCCCCCCCTTTAGGTCCTACAGAAACAGGGAACATCATATTGAAAGCAGAAGCATTGCCAAGTCTGCCCTTGCAATCAGGACAGCATATTTTGAGGTTCTTTATTCTATCATCTATTTCCTGAACAGTTAATCCTTCCACGCTTTCACCTGTTTTTTCCTCTATGAGATGGTCTGCCCTGAACGAATGCTTGCACCTGCTGCATTCTACCAGGATGTCTGTAAAATGTTCAGCATGCCCGGAGGCTTTTAATGAAGATTCTGGGAGTATGTTCACAGTATCAATCAAATGATAATCCCCTAAACTTAAAAAGTATTTCAGCCATAAATTCTCCCATTTTCTTTTTAGTACTGCCCCAAGATGACCATAATCATAGAAACCAGCCAGCCCACCATAGATTTCAACAGCAGGCCAGATAAACCCCCTTCTTTTGATGATACCCCATATTTTTGCAGAGTCCATCTAATCACTTTTTCTTACAACCATCACAGGGCAGGATGCATGGTGCACAACATTTTCTGCAACACTGCCGAGCAGTATTTTTTCCAGACCTGTCCTCCCTTTTGTGCCAAGAACTATGAGGTCATTCCTCCCAGAATTTTTGATTATCTGCTCAGATGGTACGCCTTCCACAATTTTTGTCTCAACATACACACCAATCCTTTTCCCCTCCCTAACAACATAATTTACTGTTTCATGCCCCTCCTTGTTCAGCAGTGAATATATGTCTGTTGTCAAGGAATCAGGTGGTATTGATGCAAACGCTGTTGTGTCCATCACATACAATGCAAGCACTTTAGCGCCTGCTGCCTTTGCAAGCTCAAGTCCCTGCTTCACAGCCTCCTTTGATGGTTCAGAGCCGTCCACTGGTATGATTACCTTTTCATACATTTTTTCCCACCTATAAATGATATGTGTTTACTACTACATTTTACTATCGCATCCATTGATGAATGGGTATTGAGTACCAGAAAATCAGCAGGACCTCCTTCCTCTATTCCTCCCTGAATCTTAAAAAATTTCCAGGTGTTTACTGTCAGCATGTTAAAAATGGTCTCAGGGCTAACTCCGCCATATATCATTGAAACCTTATAAGCAAATTCCATTTCAGTGAACATGTCAGGATTATTTATCATTGCATTGTCAGAGCCGAGCATGAGCATTAATCCTTTTTTTATCATCAGAGGAATGTTTGGGATATTTCCAAAAAAAACATTTGACCTCGGGCAGACCACAACAGGAACATTGCTGTCAGCAGCAATCTCTAAATCACTTTCTGATGCCTTTGTCATGTGGACCAGGAAATCAGGTCTTAAGTCAAGCACCTTATCAATATCCTCCCTTGTTCTTTCACTCACATGGAGCGCAAACATTTTGTTTTTTCTTTTTGCATGCCTGGCAAGTTTTTTTAATTCAGGGTAATCCCAGTCGGAAATAGAACTCACACCGATACCATCACACCTTCCTAAAATTTCATTAACCTCATCCCTGTGATATTCTAATTTCTCAGGTCTGCCCATTTTAACACATTTTATCTGCTTGTTCTTCAGCGCATTATTTAACTGATTGATCCCTTTTATTCCAAACTCTCTAAAATCGCAAAAAAACGAAACACCGGAAAAAAACATGTCATCTGCTGTTTTTTTCATTGCATCCACTATCTCTTTATCAGGGCATTCTTTTAGAACCCTGAACTTCAGTCCATTCGGCGGTGCAACCAATTCCTCAAGCGTGCCAGATGCATTTTTCACAACAGCATCACCGATATGTGTATGGGCATTAACAAGCTTAGGAATAATTACCCCTCTTGCAGCAGGTTTTCTATTGGATCCATCAAGTATTTTTTTTATGATGCCGTTTTCAAAGGAAACGGTACATTTAGTAAACCTCCATCTGTCATCATACTGCAAAACAGAGCCTTCAACATATTTCATTAACAAGCCATAGTGTTGAGAAAATATAATCATTTCTGAAAAACCACAATGCTTATATTCTACCTCAACGATTTACTTGCTGGTGAAAAAAATGCCTGTGAGCATAAAACAGGAAGCATGTGATGGATGCGGGGCATGTGCTGAGGTGTGTCCTGCCGAAGCAATTACTGTTGATGGAACAGCAAAGATAAATGCGGATGAATGCGTAGACTGTGGTGCCTGTGTAGATGCATGCCCAAACAATGCGATTACCTTAGAGTGATCCTATGGAAACAGTGTATGTTTTGATAAACGTGGAATCAGGTGCAGTTGAATCTGTTATAAAAAAAATAACAGAAATGAAAAATGTTAAAGATGCCGCTGTTGTTACAGGAGCATATGATATTGTTGCAAGGATTGAAGGAGAATATATAACTGATGTCCTTACAAGTGTTATACGAGGAATACGTCAAATGGAAGGAGTAACCTCTACAGAAACGCTGGTAGTGGTGAAACTATAATCAGAGTCATATAGGTCATATATGACAAAAAAACGGAGGTATGTAGATGACAGAAGAAAACACAGTATTCATAGGAAACAAACCGACAATGAACTATGTGTTGGCTGTGATAACACAGTTCAACTCTGGAGACAATAAAGTGGTCCTAAAAGCAAGAGGTAGAGCAATAAGTAGGGCGGTGGATGTAGCAGAAATAGTGAGAAACCGCTTTATCTCTGATGCAAAAATAAAGGATATTAAGATAGGCACAGAACCAATGACCACAGAGGAAGGTAGAACAACAAATATTTCGTCGATTGAGATAAGCATGGGAAAATAAACTAAACTCCGCAACATAGATTGGAGTTTGCGCCTTCCCACATATATTTTTTGGGATCATTGCGGGTGTAGTGTAGCCTGGTATCACTTAGGCTTGCCATCAGCCCTTTCTCTTTTCTAAAGAAAAGAGAAAGCGACTGGCGGAAAGAGAAAAGAATAGCAGATTGCCTTTGGCAATCTGCCCATGCCCACTATAAGTAGGTAGTTTTTCTTCTTTTCCGCACGAACGTACGGAATGCCAAAGGCATTCCGTAGTAGACGCTTTTCTTCTTTTTAAAAAAAGAAGAAAAGGGCTTTTGCGAAGAGCCTACGACCCGGGTTCAAATCCCGGCGCCCGCACCTTTTTATTAAATCTCAGAAATTTTTTTATAGATTCTATGACAGGGGAGTTTCTGTTCAGAATCCTTGTTTCTGTTGCACTTGGGGGTTTGGTTGGTTTCGAAAGAGAAATTACAGCTAAGCCTGCAGGATTAAGGACACATGTTTTTGTGTGCATGGGCGCATGCCTGTTTACAATTTCTTCCTTTTATTTGATTCCTAATGGCTGTTTGGGTACAGCAGATACTGCAAGGATAGCTGCAGGAATAGTTACAGGAATTGGTTTTATTGGCGCTGGGAGCATAATTGCTGCTAAGGGGGATGTTAAAGGTTTAACGACTGCAGCAAGCTTATGGGTTGTTTCTGCAATAGGTTTGATGGTCGGTTTAGGAAATTATGTTTTATCTCTGGTCTCTGCCGTTATAGTTTTCATTATACTAATGTTTGGAAAAATAGAAAAGAAGATTCATAAATGACTAAAATTTGAGTTAAGTATTTTAAGACGTAAACCATTCATGTTGCGAAAAGCCTCTGTTCGTGCCGCCATAGCTTAGTTGGTGGTTCGCAGGAATTTGATTACAAATTCCTGCTCTCCTCGCAAACTTCGTTTGCTCGGAAGCAGCTGACCTGTAATCATACGCCGCCATAGCTCAGTTGGTGGAGCAGCTGACTTGTAGCCCTTTTCTTTTTCTTAATAAGAAAAAGAAAAGCGACTGACGGAAAAGAAAAAAAAATGGCGGATTGCTACTCAATCTGCCTATATCGATAACAAGTCGATTATTTTCTTTCCGCAAGAGATCAGCAGGTCGGGAGTTCAAACGGTAGTAGTTAGGGATCAGGGATTAGGGGTAGTTCCCTAACCCCTAACTACTGGCTACTAACTACTATTCTGAAAATCTCCCTGGCGGCTCATCTTTCTTTCCTTATCCATTTTACAAATCTTTTAATTTTGTTTGAATTCTTGATTTTTGAGAGGGTGTCAAATTCTCTCTTTAGAACAACATTGTTAAATAATCTATGAAGCTGTTTGTGGCAGTGCATGCATACAAGAATCTTCTTTGCATTTGTCTTTTTTCCTTTATATTTTTGTTTGGGTATTAGATGATGAATAACAGGTCCACCAACAGGAAACCTTCCTTCTTTTGTATAGAAATACCTTCCACAGACTTCACATTTATTTTGAGCGCTCATTCTTTTCTCTCACTTTAACATCTACCACCATCATCACTTCTGTGGGTGAATATGTTTTAACTGTTTTTAGGTAAATAACTTCCATTTTGCACCCATTTTTTTCACAAATTTTTTCCAAATCAGATATCCTGTTTTTTATTTTGTCTTTTTCAATAATTTCATAGTAATGAATGGTCCCTCTATTTTTTAAACTGTTTAATGTGCTCTCAAAAAACTTGTATGATTTATGTGGTAGATTCATGATAACTCTATCCACTTTTTCAATTTTTTTCATCTCCTTTTTTGCATCACCAAGTATTGGAACAACGTTTTTCACCTTATTTATTTTGATATTTTTCTTAAGATATTCTACTGCTATTTCGTTTATGTCTATCGCAAAAACCTTTTTTTGCTTCCTGTGTTTTGCAATCATAACAGCAAACCCTCCAACACCAGTAAACATGTCTGTAACTGTTTCATTTTTTAATACCTGTTTGGCAACCCTGTAATGCTCGGATGCAAGGCGCGGGGAGAAATACACCTTTGAGACATCCACCATTAGTTTTATACCATACTCAGTATGGGTTGTTTCTGTTCTTTTTTCACCAGCAACAATCTCTAAATCCCTGATCCTACATTTATTTTTCACACCCCTGTCAACACACACAGTTCTCAGGTGTTTCTGCGCCATCAGTAATGCATCACCAATCAGTTTTTTGTATGGTAGTAACTCATCCTCTAGTTTAATGATAGCAATGTCACCAATAATATCAAAAGATGTTGGTAAAAATTTCCTTAGATTATCCGGTATTTCCACCATTTTTTTGTAATCCGTTTCTTCTTTTGGTTTATAGTCAAAATCTTTCTCTATGATTTCAAATCCCAAATCCACATTTCTTGTTAATGGTATGTAAATAAAATCATTCCTTTTAATCACTAATTTTTTGTTCAGCACACCCATTTCAAGGAGTTTTTTCCTTACTTCCTCACCCTGTTTCCTTTCCACTTTTACGCATAAGCTTTTCATTAATATATCATGGGAGTAAGCATAGTTAAATATTCTCAAAACCATTTCCAGAATATGGGAAAAATAATATTTATTGGTTTCGGGCTTTTTGATGAAAAAGACATAACCTTGAAAGGGCTTGAAAATATAAAAAAAAGTGATAAGGTTTTTGCAGAATTTTATACTGCCAGACTCATGGGAACATCCAAGGAAAAAATAGAGGAGTTGTTTGGGAAAAAAATAAAAATACTATCTAGAAAAGAAGTGGAGGAGGGGAAAATTATATTGGATGCTGCAAAAAACAAAAATGTTGCATTTTTAACCCCTGGTGATCCCATGACTGCAACAACACATGTTGCATTAAGAATGCAGGCAAATGAGATTGGAATAAAAACAAAAATTGTTCATGGTGTTTCTGTCATCACTGCTGCACCTGGTATGCTTGGACTGCAGTCCTATAAGTTTGGCAGAACAACAACAATACCCTTTCCCGAAAAAAATTATCTCCCTGAGAGCCCGTATGATGTTATCAGGCAAAACAAAGAAAATGGCTTGCATACACTTGTACTGCTGGACGTTAAACCGGACAGATTAATGACTGCAAATGAGGGAATGAAAATCCTGCTAATGGTTGAGGAGAAAAGAAAGGAAAATGTTTTCACACCTGAAACCCTAGTATGCGTTGTTGCAAGGGCAGGCTCTGATGATTGCTTAATCTCAGCAGGTTATGTAAAAAATCTTTCAAATAAGGATTTTGGGGAGCCAATGCATTCATTGATAATACCAGGGAAACTTCATTTTATGGAGGCGGAAGCGCTTGTCAAACTGGCAGGTGCCCCTAAAAACATAATAAAAGCACGCAGTTAATCAAAAAAGTTAATTTTCGCCATTTTGTATGCTTACAAACTTAACAAATATAATGTGAAGCCTTAACTCATATGAATAAGCCCATGTCCTATAGATTAAATTAATGTCCTAACCTTACTTTAACTACTCTATAAGCCTACAAACTTAACAAAAGTAATTTGGACGCTTAACACGCTCTTTTCCTTATAGCTCCCCTTGAGCCAACATGGATTTCTGCACCATTATCAGACTTTGTAAACTCCAAACTTCCAAGTTTACGAGTTGCAGCAATTTTACGTGTCTGCCAAGCTTGGAAGTTTGCCGCAACCGAAATGTTTTCGGTTGAATTTTCACGTTGAAATTTCACGGAAAAGCCTTTTGCTTTTCCTGAAATATTAGGAAAACGCTGAAAGCGTTTCCCGTAATATCTAATGTTGCTGAGTTTAGTATACCCATTTATTATTTCAACATTATCCCCTGTCTCAAGGTTTGCGGTTTCTTTTGCCCTTTCATCCCATAAAACAACCCTTGCTGAGTCTTTCCCATCATAAAGTATAATGTTTGACACAAAACCCGTTGAACCATTTTTCCTTACAAACGACCTTGGTCCATCCTTTCCAATTAGTGTGCCAGTCACATTTACATTCATCCCGGGCTTAACATCTGAGAGGTCTGTGAAGTTAATCTTTATGTGTCCTTTAGGCATGTCTCCTGGCTCAGGAACAACTACCCCCCATTTCCCAACATTTATTTCAAACCAGTTTTCAGTTTTTTTAACATATCCATTAACAACCTTCAGAACAGTGTTTTCTTTTATAGTACCATTTTCAACAAGCTCAACATCCCTATCCCAGAGCACAAGCCTGCATTCACCTGTTTCATCCTTGATTTCAATATTCACAACCTTTCCTTTTCTTCCATTTTTTTCAAAAACCCTTGGCTCAAAAATTTTTGTTACAGCAGCATAGATTGTTGCTTCTTCACCATCCTTTAATTCCCTGATTGTTGAAACGTGCCCAACATTCCTTCCCATTTCATCCACAATAAGAAAAGCAATCGCATCCTCATCCAGCAGCTGGTTATATTCATCAAATCTTTTTTTGATTTCTTTTTCAAAATCTTTTTTTGAAATTAAATCCTTTACAAGTTCATAGGATTCTGTTTTTGTTTTCCGCATGGAGAGGTATTGTTTTATGATTACTTTTTACTTTCGCTTCAACCAGTGACAGAAAATGGTGTTTCTGGCATGAAAAAGGGGGGAGTAATTATGTTAACAGCCTGTTTTTATCTCCATGCGCACGGAGGAGGTAGTAAAATATATATACACCAGAACACCATACCATAAGGTGTCTATATAATATCGTGGTCGTTACCGAAAAGGAGTTGATATGATATGGTGCGGGTGGTTATCTATGGCAGGGTGTCTACAAAGACCCAGGAAAAGGAGGATACAATCGAAACACAGATAGATAAGCTGACACCGTTAATACTGCAGACCAAGGACCGGGAGATAATTAAGATAGTGAAAGATGAGGACGTGTCAGGTGAGACCGAACCTGAGCAGAGAAAACATTTCCCTGAGATTCTTAAAATGGCTGAGGAGAAAGGGTTTGATGAGTTGTGGATTCTTTCAAGGGACAGGCTGGCCAGGGATGTGGATATAGCAGGATACATCAGAACACTGCTGAAAAAACAGGGAATTAAAGTAGTAGCCCTGGATGACAGTGATGAAAAAACCTTTGACAGGTTTAAAGATGTACTGGGTGAAATGGAGCTTGACAAATACAGACAGAAAAGAATGGATGGAATAAACAGGGCTATCAGAGAAGGAAGAACATTGCAGAGGCCCCCATTTGGTTATAAATCAGAAAACAGGAAACTGGTGATTGATGAAAAATACAGGGGCCTGATAAGGGACATGTTCAAAGATTTTGAGGATCCAAAAATGTCTGTCAAAAGATTATCTTTGAAGCATGGGATTAAACCATCATTAATACAGCGCATCAGATCCAATCCTATTTACACAACCGGTGAAGTCCGGTGGCAGGGAAAGGTTGTTTATCATGTTGAGCCTGTTGTGAAAAGTGCTTCGGATGATTCAGATGAGAAAGAAAAAAAACTGAATCTCCATCAGATGTGAAGCGCAGAGTAAGAAATAGGGCTAACAACAGGTGTGAGCGTTGTGGTGTTGATTTTGATGAAGACTTCGATGGAGAATTTCATCATATTATTCCTGCTGTTTTTGGCGGAAGTAATGAGCTTGATAATTGTTCTTTGCTTTGTCATAGCTGTCACAACATTGCACCGAATTTAAAGAGCAAATCTGATATGCTGATTTACAAACATTATTTTCTACGTTTTGCATCATTTAAAGAAGCCGCGCAATATTATGGTGTAGATAACAGGTTTGGCCTGTCAGTAAAATTTGCTTTTGAGCTTGCGCAAATCCTAGGAAATGAGAAAAAAATTAAAAACATCGAAAACAGTTTATCAAAACACTTAAAATTTATCAGTTAAATCACCATATTAATTTTGTTAAGTCTGTATGCCTACGAAATAGTTGTTGGTAAGTTTTTTGCATAACTGCCTACCCTTGATAGAAAATTTTATTATGAAGGACAAATGCAGTTATTCTTGTTTTCTAAATCTTTTTCCTGTAATGGTTTGAGAGTTTGTTGTTTGGTGTTATGAACATTGTCTCACCCGAGGTTATGAAAGAGTGAAATTATTCATTTTGTGCCTTCTGTTTATGATGTTGTTGACCAACTGATTGTTGACCAACTGCCTTCAGAAGATAATATCTACTAGAAAATGCAACGAATACAGAAAAGGTGAGGATAGAGGTTGCTACAAAGTAGATATTAGGCCAATATTGAAAATTAATTAGGATAGAATAAAAGAAAAGAAGCATTGCCAGAATTGCACATATCTTCATTTTTATGATGCCTATCCTACACTTTTTAAATGATGAGGTTTTCACATAAGAAGTAAAATCGCCTTTTTTTCCTAAGAAAAATTGTCGTAAAGAAATTGCTAAAATAAAAACTGAAATTACAATAAGTACACATAGTAATAGTTCGCCAGGTAATTTTATTGGCAAATCATTCACCCCCTAATGGAAACTCTATTACACCACCAACCATCAATGCACCTACAACTATCAGGAGGCACCCTATTCGGTCTAAAACTTTTGCCCATAATTCTATCTCAATGCCAGGGCCTACTGTCGCTCCTCCTGTAAATGCTCCTGCTATCATCAGTAAATCCCCCCCTATATCTAAACTAAATCCAACAACTAACAAGCTTCCTGCCCCGATTAGGCACCATCCCAATTTTCTGTTTAACTCTTCGTTTGTTGGGCCATGTTTTTCTGCTTCCTCTTTCCCAACAACACTATATACATTTGTAAAGTCGCCAATAGAAATAACCACAGTTATCATGAACAATGAAGCGAAAGCTGTTACACCATTGAGTAACAAAATGTACCATTCTAAAAACATCCCTTTTATAATTACAAACATGATTAATGGCAAACTTACAGCAACCAATCCAACTACACTTTCAATAGAAACTTCATTGTTAACTATATCATTAATGATTCCTGCAACATCATTATTTTCTAACATCCCATTATCATCCTTAATGCTCATTAGCCCCTGTATTATCGGTCTCAGCATTTCCGCTAGTTTACTCAACACCCAGAGTTTTATCGCATTCAGCATATTCTTCGCAAACTCTATCGCAGCCGTCACCGCACCCACAATCGCATCCCAAATATCACCCAAAAAGTCTAGGAAACCACCAAAAACACCATTAATCTTCTGCTCAAAACTAATACTATTACCACCACCATCCTTGATTATCACCTTCACAGTATAATCCACAAGATAATCAGCCCAGTAATCAATGTCTATGCAGGTACTGAATTTGTATTTGTTATTACCAAGAATCTCAGCATCATCCCCTGTAAACGTTTTCCACCTATTCCTATCAGTAACACCAATCTTAACACTGCTTATTCCACTGACATCCTGAACAGTAACCGTTACCTTTGTCCAGCAATGATCAATAACCTTAACACTCCCACCAGTCAACACACCCCAAATACTGCTAACAACGCTCTCTACACTCCAATGATACCCAACATCAGAATAAATATAAACACTAGTAATAATAGGAGGACGATTCTCCCTAACAAAAGGATTAAACTGAGCATTAATCCCCCGTTGATACGTGTCATTGTATGCCTGCCAAGCAAGAGTAGTATTGGATGAACTACTGTATTCATCATCATATGCATCCTGTGCTTTTTCTTTAACTTCGTTTACATACCAAACATAGTTAATCACTGGATACATCTCATCGCTATCGCTTATACCGTCTCTATCCGAATCAAGAATGCTGGATTGATTTTGTGTTGGATTTGTCTTAAAAGTGTACTCATTTGTCTGCATCTCATTGTCAATATATGTAGTCATGACAGTCCAGCCATTCATCCACTGGCTATCTGTCAATTCACCCAACAACATACCATCAACAAAATTATTATTGTTGTTCCCTAAACCCCAGTTATCACCCCCAACAAAATTATTCAACCCTTCTATACCAGCCATACCATTATCACCAAAACAATTACTCAGCATAGA
>JASEEW010000193.1 GCA_030019485.1 Thermoplasmatales archaeon
GCACAGGGTAAAAACAGCCGAAAAATCCTTCTACTCCTAAAACGTTAAAAGTTTTATGCGCGTAGCAATGTATTATAATAACAGGGATGTTAGAACTGAGGAGATGCAAATACCAAAAATAAATGAAAACGAAATTCTTGTGAAGGTTATAGCATGCGGCGTCTGCGGCTCTGATGTTATGGAATGGTATCGGGTAAAGAAAGCGCCTACGATTCTAGGACATGAGGTAGCAGGTGTTATTGAAAAGGTTGGAAAAAATGTGAAAAAATACAAAAAAGGTGACAGGGTTTTTGTTTCACATCACGTTCCATGCAACAAATGCAAGTACTGTTTGAATAATGAGCATACCGTTTGCGATATGCTGAGAACAACAAATTTTGACCCAGGAGGATTCTCACAGTATGTTAGAGTACCAAAAATCAATGTTGAGAGAGGCGTTTTTTTATTGCCAGATGAAATCTCTTTTGAGGAGGGGACATTCGTTGAGCCATTGGCATGTGTTATCAGGGGGCAGAGAAAAGCAGGCATGAAAGCAGGTAAATCTGTTCTTGTCATAGGAAGCGGCATTTCAGGAATTCTTCACATACAAATGGCTAAGACAGCAGGCGCATCAAAAATATTTGCAACAGACATCAATGATTACAGGCTGAAGGCAGCAAAAAGATTTGGTGCTGACAATGTGATTAATGCTAAAGAAAAGGGGGCTGGCATCCTCGGTGATTTGGTGATTGTGTGTACATCAGCACTTTCAGCAATCAAGCAGGCATTTGAATCGGTTGATAGAGGAGGCACTATTTTGTTTTTTGCGCCAACAAAACCCGGTGTTGAAATCCCACTACCATTATGGAGGGTCTGGCATGATGGGATAACAATAACTAACTCTTATGCAGGTAGTCCAGAGGATATTACAGCAGCAATAGACGTTATCAGGGCAGGAAAGGTTAATGTTAAGGATATGATAACACACAGACTTGCTCTTGAGGAAGCAGGTAAAGGTTTTCAGCTTGTTGCCAGTGCTCAGGACTCTATTAAGGTGATTATTGAGCCAAACAGGCAATTTTAACAGAAAACTTTATCTAATATGAAATCAATTTCTTGACGGAGGTAAAAAAGATGGCTGAAAAAGGTGTGTCGGCAAAGATTGTATCAATAGGGATTATCGTTGGTCTGCTGATAAGCTTTATCGGTCTGACAACGATTGCTGCGACATCGATTACAGAGAAATCTCCTACGGAGGAGACTATAAAGACAGCTAGAGAAACAAACAGGAGCGCTCTGGTAGTGTGGTTTGTGGGAATGCTTATATTAAGCATTTTCATGTTCCTGGGAGCAGTGGACAGTGATCTTTCAGACTATGCGAAACTTGGGCTGCTGATAGCATTAGGACTTATGCTGGCAGCAACAACATGGTTAGTGACAAAAATCGGTGGTCTGCTTACACCAGTCTACTGAAAAACAAAACCTCTCTTTTTATTTTTTTAGTGAATAACTATTTGTTTGTCTTTTGCATTATTATCAGATACTTAAATCCTCTTAAATAAAAATTATATTTTCTTGCTCTCTGATGCCAGATGGGTGTATTTGATGTTTGATTATGTCTTGTCACACAAACAATATCAACAGGCTTAAAATACTTCTCAAGTATGGAATACAGTTTAAACCCCACAGGTGCAAACTTTTTCTTTTTTGCTTGGTCACCGATGAGCCACGCTATATATTTCCCAGATTTTAAAATCCTGCGCGTCTCTTTTGCTATCTTCTCCAATTCCTCGAAAAATAAAGGATTTTCACAGGAAATGTTGCCAATATTATCTGGATGGTCGTTATATTTTATGTTGTCTGAATATGGAGAATCAATAAAAACAAAATCTGCAACCTCGTCATCGAGTGGCAACTTTCTGGCGTCTGCTTGTTTTATATCCTCTCTGTAGGAAACTATATCAAAACCTAAAACATTTCGATTTTCTTCTTTACAAACATCAATAGTTGTTCCACTACCACACATAGGATCAACTACTAAGTCTCCTTCTTTGGTGTATCTTTGAAGCAAATTCCAAATGATGAAAGCAGGAGTTACACCAGGATATTTATTGTCACCATGGGTTTTGTTCCCGTAATTTTGGGTTGGAAAGTCCCATAATGTTGTTGTTTCAAACTTTGGAGGATTTTTACTCATTTTTTATCCCAACTATAATAGCTTCTCATTACTTTAT
>JASEEW010000022.1 GCA_030019485.1 Thermoplasmatales archaeon
TATGACGCTTTTTTTATTTCAAAAATATGGGTAATACATTCCCACGACGGGGGATATGATTATCTCGTAAAGTCGGGTTAAACCATTCAACAGCCTTATTTTCCATCTTTTTGATTACCCTTTTATTCCTTTTTTCTTCTAGAATAAATGCATCAGAAATTGCACCAAATTTTCTCTCCTCTAAAACAGGTGGGTTTGAAACGATTTTACATAGCATATATGCAATAATCCTGTTTTGTTCTTTTGCAATTAAAACAAGACCGTCTTCACTTTCAATTGATTCTTTCACATATTTTCTAAAGTTAATTTCTGCATCAGTCCTCATTTGAAAGATATTGGTCATAGATAACAGTATCTCCGAGTAGTTGTGTGCGAACCGAGGATGTTCCCTACCCACAATACTGAAATAGAAGATAGCAGATGTGGACATACTACCAATGGATGCCCTGATATTCCTCTGGCCTGCACCCCCATGGCACTGAGGCATGGAGATGGTCATCAGCAATCCTCATTCTGACTTGCGGTTTCTTTCCACACAGAGCTCGTATAAATCTAGCAAGAATTTTTTGAAACTCACCTCCTCTTTATAGAGAACTATCCATAGGAGTTGTAGCACCTGCTCATAAACGAAAAAGAAGAAGCGGATACGTGCGTCTTTGGATTTGGAAGTTATGTGTGCTTCATCCTGAACCCTGAAACCTGTTTCGATTCGCCATCTACCCTTGTATGTTGGAACTATGTAGTCCATATCAATTGCGGATTGATTGGTGGCAAATGCCCAATCAAATGATTTTTTGTTTCTCTTGTCGAATATTTGCTTAAGAAACGCTAAAGTAGTTTCACCACGAATTATGGTTTTGTCTTTATTCAACTTAAATTGGTAGTTAATCGTCTTTTTCTCGTTTTCCACCATTTGTGCCAGTTCTTTCTGAACCTTCTTGTTCTTTGGCACAAATATCAGATAAGGATAACCTGCATTTGACAATGTTAACATGAGTTCTTTGCTATAAAATCCCCGATCAAATAGGCTCAGCTTAATCGAATGAACCAGCGGCTTTACCGTGGCAAGGCACCAACAAACCTCTTTTGCCATGTTGTGACCAACATGCACTGGTATGGATATGAGAGGAATTTTTTGAGGGATATCTGAACTAACGATAGCACATGTCAGGAACTTGAACTTCCCGGTAACAGCATTCTTTCCATTCCATCCATGAATCCACATTCCCTGTACATCACCATAGAAATCTTCATCTGTGTAATCAAATGCCAGAACAACATCATCTTGTTCATTGAGTTTGAACTTCGTTCCCAGAATTTCAACTGTCTTATGATATTCCCAGTACACATCTGAAGCAGGAACTCGCTTAATTGCCAAATGAATTGAGTCCGCTCGTGAGCCAACCGTTTCCAGATATGTATTGGCCACAGCGGCATGGAGAAGATCTCGGTTATAATGAAAACCAGAAAGAAAAGGACTCCTCGGTATCAATCCCAGTGCTCGATCCACAAAAGTATCCATTGTTTTGAGCGTTCGAAAATATCTGTCCCGCATAACAATCATACAATCACCAAGTAAACAGTTCGTCCAAGATATGCCTTAGGACAATCCACTTTCGCGCTGGTTCCAAATTTGGTTACTTTTCGTATAAGGAATCCTTTGATGCCATCAATTTCAAGATGCGTTTGTACTTTTAAAGGTCTCTTTTTCATCAGATATCTATAAGATATCTAAAAATATAAAGTTTTCTGTTGGGGCACAATATTCTATCCTTGGCCAAAATGATAAAAAAGCGGTCGTTTTAGTGGCTGGTCAAAATCTTTCGGAGATACTGTAGATAAATGATAATCTATTAATCCTTTCCATAACTCAATTATTCTGTCTATATCCTTTAAAGAGGCTTCTTCAATTTTTATCCTGCTCAAATTTTTATTCATATGTTTTCTCAGTACACCCAATCAAATCCCTGATAATTCTCGCACCCAGCAGTGATGTGTTGCCATTATCATGCGGGGGGCAGACCTCAACAACATCAAAGCCAACAAGCCTCTTCTTCAGCATCTTTATGCATTTCACAACATCATTTGGTGTTAAACCAAAAGGCTCAGGGTTTCCAACACCTGGCGCAAACGCGGGGTCAATACCATCCATGTCGAGTGAAAGATAAACCTTTTCCTTCAAATTTAGATTTCTGATAATGTTTTCAATTCCTTTCTCCTTAACATCAAAAGAGGAAAAATATTTTAAACCCAGTTTTTCAGCATCATTCTTTTCTTCCTTTGAAAAAGATCTGACGCCAATTGAAAAAACATTTTCTACCCCGACAATCTCGGATACCCTTCTGGAAACACAGGCATGGGAATTTTTTATCCCAAGGTACTCATTTCTGAAGTCAAGATGCGCATCAATGAAAACAACGGAAATATCCCTGAATGGTTTTACTGCGCCTGTTGTTAAAGAATGCTCACCGCCGATTAGGATTGGAAACTTTGGCAAAATTTTTTTCACAGCCTCCTCCACACCATCTATCATCTCATCCACATTTCCGCATTCATCAATGTTTCCGGCATCATGAAATGGAACATCAGCTAAATCAATGTCATGCTCCATAAGATAGGTCTCAAAATTATATGATGCCTCCCTTACCCTGTTCGGCGCAAAACGTGAGCCTGTTCTGAAAGAGGAGGTCAAATCAAAAGGCGCACCAAGAATAACAAATTTTGCATCGTTGAAACTGCTGTTTGCATCCGCGAATTTTAAGGAGTTCATATTATGTTATTATTTTCTGGTTTTAATAAGATTTCTGCAGATGTTATTGCTTGAAAACCGTAAACAAAACAGGATTATTATAATTATTTATGTCTTTAATCTCCCTCTTCCCCTATCCCCTAACTACTGACTACTAGCTACTTGTCACGCCCTTGTAACCTTCCTTCTTCCAAGCGCTTCCATGTACTGTATTTCCTTACCAGGCTCAAGCATCATATCCTCAGGTAACGGCAGCTCAAATGTTTCATATGTTGTCATATCCATTAGCTGAGCAGAGCTTCCTGCTATGGATAGCACCTGCGCTGTTCTCTTGTCAATCATTGGCACACCAACCTTGTGCTTCACAGGATGAACAATGCTTCTTTTCTGGTTGTCAAAAAGTCCCATGGCATCTATCCTTGCCTTTGCCTCACCATGCTTCCCTGGTTTGGAGGTTGTTATGTTCAGGATTTTGCATGGCTCATCATCCACTATGATGTATCCGCCAACCTTCAATGTTCTGACCTCTGTCACTGTTTTCATGTTATCCCAAAACCTATAATACATTATACATAGATTATCTTTACTGTCATGAAAAAACTGCTCAGGGATATTGCGGAAAACATAGCCATTGTTGTCAATGAGAATATTGGAAATCCTGGCATAGGGAAAACCATCAGGAATGGTGCTGACGGAACTCCAACAAAAATGATTGATGAGATTGCGGAAAAAGCTGCTCTGGCTGCTGTTAAGGCCAGCGGCGAAAAGGTTAACATACTCAGTGAGGAGGCAGGGTTCATTAATAACGGCGGGGGGAAAACAATAGTCCTTGATCCTGTTGATGGAACATTTAATGCTGTGCACCATATCCCTTTTTATGCTGTTTCCATAGCGGTTGGAACAAAAACACTTTCTGATGTTGAGTACGGTGTTGTGAGAAACCTTGTGAACAACGATATGTTCGAGGCTGAGAAAGGGAAAGGTGCTTTTCTCAACAATAAAAGAATTAAAACAAAAAACTTTGATGAAAAAAACCATACATTTTCGGTTTATCTTGGAAGAAAGGCATCTGCAAAATCATACGAGATATCCAGACAGGCAAGGAGGGTGAGGTCAATGGGATGCGCATCACTTGATTTGTGCATGGTGGCAAATGGCTCAACTGATTTGTATTACCAGATGGGGTATCCAATCAGGATAACAGATATTGCCGCAGGCGTATTGATATTAAGAGAAGCAGGTGGAGAAGTCTATGGTGAAAACAAAGAAATACTGGATATGGGGTTTAATCTTAAGGAGAGAAAAAATTTTGTTGCTGTAGGCGATAGAAAATGTTTGGAAGTGATATTGTGAAAGTAGTTAGGGATCAGGGGTTAGTAGTTAGGGAAAAGATGATAAACTCTTCCCTAGCCCCTAACTACTGGCTACTAACTACTTGCATGGGGTGATTAAATGAGAGTTGGTGTTGTGGCAAAGGTTGATAAAAAAGAGGCTGTGGTTGCCGCAAAGAAGGTTGTGGATTTCCTCAGAAAAAAAGCAGAGGTTGCTGTTGAGGAGCAAACAGGAAAAAAAATTGGGATAAAAGGAAAGTCTCTGAAAAAGATGAAAGCAGACATCATAGTTGCCGTTGGCGGCGACGGAACAATACTGAGAACGCTTCAGGCCTGCGATGCCCCTGTGTTTGGAATCAATGCTGGCGCTGTGGGTTTTCTGACAGAGGTAACCCCTGATAATGCGGCTGCTGGTCTTAATAGAATTCTTAGAAACGATTATGCTGTTGACAAAAGAACCAAGATAAAGGTTATGCTGAACAGGGAGCGCCTCTATGACTGCGTGAACGAGGTTGTAATACATACTGCGCATATTGCGAAGATGAGGCATTTCAAAATTTTCATAGATAACGTGAAGGCTGAGGAGATCAGGGCTGACGGGATAATTGTTGCCACGCCAACAGGCTCAACCTGCTATGCCATGAGCGTGGGCTCACCAATACTTGACCCAAGGGTTGATGCACTTGTTATAGCACCAATAGCACCATTCAAACTTTCTGCAAGACCGATTGTTGTGCCTGCAAAAAGCAGAATAACCATCACCTGCTCCAGAGGACCTTCACTGCTTGTGCTTGACGGCCAGTGTGAAAGAAAAGTGGAAAAGGATGATGTTGTGTCATTCACAGCATCCAAAACACCTGCGCGTTTTATCAGGTTTGACCATAATTTTTACAGAAGGATAAGAGAAGGATTAATCCTGTAAACTACCCTGCCCTAAAGAGCAAAGCTTTCCATAGGAGTTGAAACATTATGCACGGCACAGGTTTCAAAACCGTCATTGGAACGCATAAGTCCGCTTACGGGGACTTGCTTGTGGGAAAACTGGAAGAAAAATCTTTCAGATGTGATATCTTGAAAAGAACTTTTTTTCCGCTCCAACAAGGATTTAACAGCAATAGACAGACTGGCTTTTCTATCACTATTAACTATTTGTCCACATTCTTTACATTTGAAGATAGAGTAGTTAGCACCATTGTGTCCTTTGCCAACAGCACCGCAGTGGCTACACCATTTACTCGTATGCCAACTATCCACAACATTAACCTTAATTTGTTTGTCAAAACACCTGCTTATAAGCAGTTGTTTAAATTTGTAGAAAGGAATACGCATGACCTCTTTATTAAATTGCTTTCCTTTTGGATTAAATCTCTTAAGATTTTCAATAGAAATGTCAGCATTATATTTAAGAGCCATATCCGTTATTTCTTTAACGATTTCACCAAGTCTGTTCTTAACAAAATTGTATTCCTCTCTTTTAAGTTTTTTAATGGATTGTGTTGCTCTATGATTTCCTTTATCGGCAAGGCTTTGGAGTTTTTCTCTTCTTTCAAAAATCTTCTTGTGTCTTACCCAAATATCTTTTCCGAAATAGGTTTGTTTAAGAACCCTACCATTAGGAGTAACAATCGATACGGCGAAACATTTACTATTAATATCAACACCGAGCACATTCTCTCGTTTTGGGAAAATAGTGTCTTCTTTGGAGAGAAAGGCAATAATTTGTCCATCACTTGTGAGCCCATAGGTTTTACACATCCACCCATTGTTAATCAAAGAGGAATATCTGTTATAATTCTTGTTTTGTTTAATGGGAACAGCAATTCTTTTTCTTGGATACATTCCAAGTTCAATAAAGAACTGGGTTTTGGTATTGAAAGTTTTACAGTTTCTTGGGATATTGAATTTAACTGTAATATGTTTGATTTTGCTCCCTTTGATTTTGACAACATTTCTTTCAACGTCGCAGATAACTTGGGAGTTAAAGGAGGTGGACATTTTGCTATCTAAGTACGTGTTCTTGTGTAAATCCATTAATCGTTTAGATTTCCTTTTACCTAAAAGATTATTAGCAAGATTTAATGCGTCTTGGCTAAATTTCTTTAATATTTTCTGTTTTGATTTTGTTAAACTATTTGTTTGTAATAGTATTGCTCTCTTCAAGATATCACAAAAAAACATGGATTTATGGGTATTTCAGTTTTATTCTAAATTCCTCTCCGTCTTAAAAGATGTAGTGTCTTTGAGGTGGTGTTTATGAGAAAGATATGGGGAATAAAAAAGAACACGCTAAAACTTATACTTGAGGTTTCAAAAGAAAGTTATCCTAAGGAGTTTGCTGGCTTGCTCAGAGCAGAGAAAGGGGTTATCACTGAGGTTATGCTGCTTCCAGGAACACTCTCAGGCAGCTCTTCTGCGATATTCCAGCTTCACATGAGACCAATTGATTTCACAGTTGTAGGGAGTGTGCATTCCCATCCATCAAATAGTTTCTCGCCTTCTGGTCCTGACCTGCACCTGTTTGAAAAATTCGGCCATACACATATTATTACCTGCGCCCCCTATGATTACGATTCATGGTGCGCATACGACTTTTACGGCAGCAAAATTGAGATAGAGGTTGTGGACTAAAACTCTAGAAAACTCAGCAGTTTTTCCCCAATATTTTTATCATCAAAACAGTTTATGAACTCATTTTCTGTTTTGAAAGGTCTGGTTCTCACTATTCTCATAGCCCTTTTTTTACCAACACATGGCAGTGATTCCACTGCTTTCAATGATGCCTTATTTATGTTGAATGGATACTCTATGCCAGTTATGCTCCTCATTCCCCAGTCCGTAATAGACACATTGATGAAAATGTTTTCAGGGATTTTATAGGGAATTCCAACAAGCAGGGGGTAGCTGCCTATCTGCCTCCCAAATGTTGTGTTCCCAATGCCTTTTTCCATAAACACATCTTTTAAAATTGTTCCAAAAGGAACAATTTTTTTCAGCATCCCCCTGTCAACCTCTTTTCTTATTTTTTCTTTGTACCTAACAAAAAGCGAATGATGTTTTCTTGGGAATTTTTCCCTGAACCCAAGAACCCGTCTAATATTTATCCTTCTCAGAAGTAATCCTTTGCCCAGAACCTTTTTCAGAAAATCATAGTTGAGTTCATAGGTTTTTTTTGTTTCATCCTTTAAACCACAAACGATGTTTATCCCTGGTAAAAGCATGGGCATCCCATTAATCCCTCTTTCTCTTCCGATTTTGTTTATTAATTCTATGCTTTTCATTACCTGCTCCGGCGTGGCATTCAGATTGTTTGCCTTTATTACAGAAGGGTCAGCGCTCTCCATTCCAAGTGCAAGCACATTGCCAGGGGTGCAGTATTTCACAAGGATTTTCATAATTTTTTCTGACTCAAAAGGATGCTCTGCTATTATTGCGGGATTTGCATTATCAACATGGAGAACATTTAAGTTTGGCGCCCCTTTTCTTATGCCTGCTAAAAGTTTTTTTATTTCATCAGGATTTGGTGTTGGCGTCTCTGTTTCACCTATTCCCTTTGCTTTGTATGAGAAAAGGCATGACTGTGTGAGTCTGAAGTTTACAACGCCAATGCTGTTCAATGCTTTTATCTCTTTCACAATATCATCAGCATCCCTGAAAACAGGTTTTCCATATAAAGGCTCAATGCAAAACGAGCATCCGCCTGTGAAGTATCTGACGCAGCCTCTCATTGTTTCAACCTCAGCAATCAACGGCAGGGGGAAATCAGGATGATGCCTGACAATATCTGCACCTTTTACTGACCATCTATTCCATTCATCAATTGTTCTGTTTCTATCTGAGAATGTTCTGTCAGTAAGAAAGTCATAAACAGACGCATCTAAATCCTTTTTTGCAACCCAGTCAAAACCCTCAAAATTATCTAATTCAAACCTTGCTCTTGCACCACCAGCAATTTTTATTCCATCAAATTTTTCGTTTATTTCCCTTATCTCTTTTGATGAAACAGGCATTGCCCTCAGGTACTTTCCTGGGACAACAGCACCCGCGACAAGTATGAGAATATTTGCGTTCATCATCTGTTTAACCCTGTCAGAGTTTTTTCTGTACTCATCAATTGTTAAATAAGTAAAATCGTTATCAGAATCCTTTACTGCACCAGCAACATACCTAACAAGGGGTGAAATGTACGGGGGAACACCAAGACAGGCAGGCTCATCAACATATCCATCCAGAATAACAATTCTCATAGAATTATTTTGCTATAATCTCAAATCCTTTATCTGTTACAAGCAATGGGAAGTAGTCTGTTGCATGCTTTGTTTCCCTCATCTTTACCACACTGATGTACCTGCCGACCGTTCTTTTTTCCCTCTCCATTGAAAGATGTATTATGCCATCTGATAGAAAACTTTCAACATCATATTTTCCAAATGATTTTTTTTCACCATGCATTTCTGATATTACTAATGTTGTCAATCCCATGCTCCTTAACCCCTCAAAGAAATGGAATAGCTCGTTTCTCGGGTTATCCATCGCAGACAACACACATAATGCATCAAGTGAATCTATGACAAGTATTTTGAAGCCGAGCATTTCCTCATAGTTTTTAATCTGTGCTCCCAGTGCATTCATCCAGCTGACCTTTTTTCCATCCTCAACCTTGAAACCCATCGCAAGCGCTTCTTCACCAATCTCCGTCCTGAGTTTCCCCAGGTCCATTATTGTCACCGTGTTCTTAACACTGTCAGGGTCCAGATTGATTTTTTTCATGTGCCGTCCCAGACTCTCCTTGCTCTGCTCAAGCGAAAGATACAGCCCCTTTTCTCCTTTTTCCTTTGCAGCATTGTAAAGAACGTTGAATGCAAATGACGATTTCATGCATCCTGTACTGCCTGAAACAAGAACCACATAACCAGCAGGTATGCCTCCTTCCATCCTTTCATCAAGTCCGTTCACGTATGTTTTAATTCTCTTAATTTTTTTCTCTTCCATAAACCCGTTATTGCATATAAGAGTTATAAAGTTTTTTATAATAGAAAACAATACCCAACATAATGAAAAGATGGGTTTTCTTTGCGCTGCTGGCGGTGTTCCTGCTCGGGCTGACAATGAGGATTCTACCATTAACCAGCTATGCTGTATGGGGTTCTGATACTGGTGAATACTACTACCTCACAAAAGCCCTGGTTGAAAACAATTATATTTCATTTGATTATTCTGGCTGGGGCTTCGGGTACCCGTATTTCCCGGGAATGTTTACCCTGACAGGGAGTGCTGGATTACTTGGTTTTAACCTTTTGGAACTGCTGCTGATTCTCACACCAATAGTTTCATCTTTGTCCACAATTTTAATTTTTTTTATCACAAAAAATGTTTTTAAGGATGACAGAATAGGAATAATAAGTGCACTGCTGTTCGCGGTAGCCGCACCCCATGTTTTTACCACATCACACCCCATGCCAGGCAGTCTTGGTGATTTCCTGCTTTTACTCTGTGTTTTTCTATTTCTGAAAATGTATGATAACAAAAATTTCATTCTTCTGCTTGCCCCCTCTGCAATCGCATTAATTGTTACCCATCATCTTTCATCCTACTTTCTGTTTATCTCAATACTGCTTTTCATTTTTATAAGAGAACTCCTGCAGAAAAGCAGTGATAAGAAAAAATTGAAAATGGAGATACCTCTCCTGGGTTTCTTTTTTGCAGTCATGATGGTTCAATGGCTATGGATAGCAAAACCTTTTGAGAACATACTGTATGATGCATTCAAAATAAAGCCTCTGATTTTGGTGCTGATGTCATGTTTAGCCTTTTCTGCTCTTCCAGTAATTGTTTTCCTCAGAAGAAAAATTTCATGGGAGTACAAACCGAAAGCTCCAGCATGGAAAGGAATGGTTGTCAAATACTGCCTTGCCCTGACTGCAGCATTCTCATTGCTTGGGGTCGCGGTGCTTGCAAATGTTCCCGGGACAGCAATAACAGTGGACGTCAGCAGCATGGTAATATTTGCGCCAACCATCATTTTTTTCTCGTTTTGTGCTGTCGGCACAGGGTTCTTGGAAAAATACAGGCACGGCGGTTTTATATTCTGCTGGCTTATAGCAATTGCCTTTTCAATGCTTGTTGGTATAATAACAGAGAACACTGTTCTCATACCATACAGGCATCTGCAGTACATTACAGCACCATTACTGATGTTTGCAGGCTTGGGAATTGTCAAGTTTTATGATGCATGTGAAAAAAACAAATTGAAAAATATTTTCTTTGCCTTCTCCTTTGCCATTCTCCTACTTCTTGCACCGTTTTCCTGCTACCCCTCAACAAATGTCCTTGGTGGTTTTGAGGAAGGAACAGACTGCAAGGACATGGAGGCAGTGTTCTGGGTAAAAGAAAACCTGCCAGGTGCAGCAATAGCATCTGACCACAGAATGAGCTCCATGTTATTTGGTTTTGCAGACACATTCCCAACCTGGGAGTATGCACCAACTGTTTTTCATTCCTCCTCATTTAATGAATCAAAGGATGAACTGCTTAACTGCCGTACTCCTTCCGGTGAAAAAAGGATAGATTATGTGTTTATTGATAAAACAATGAAAGAGAAAGGCGTGGCGCTCACACAGTATGAGAATGCAGAGCCCATGAGCACACAATCCATAGAGAAATTCAATCATGCGCCGTTTGTGAAAATATATGACAACGGGTATGCGCAGGTTTACAGGATAAACTGGTATCAGGTAGATAGTAGTTAGGGAAAAGGGAAAAATATTCTCCCTAGCCCCTAGATACTGGCTCCTAACTACTAATTGGATAGATAGATTTTTGTATCCTATAATCCTTATATGTCTTGATGAAAGAGGAAAACTTCTCTGAATGGTACAATGATGTGATTGAGAGAGCAGGGCTTTCTGATAAAAGGTATCCTGTCAAAGGAATGAATGTGTGGCGCCCCTACGGCTGGAAACTAATGCTCAACATTGACAGAATCATCAGGGAGGAATGCAATAAGAGGAATTTTGATGAGGTTTGTTTTCCACTGCTTATTCCTGAGGAGCAGTTTAAGAAGGAAAAGGAGCACATAAAGGGTTTTGACGAGCAGGTTTACTGGGTGACAAAGGCTGGTGAAAACCTGCTTGATGTGCCGCTGCTTCTGCGCCCAACATCTGAAACTGCCATGTACCCAATGTTTGCACTCTGGGTTAGAAGCCATTCAGATTTGCCTTTAAGAACATATCAGATTGTTAACACATTCAGGTATGAGACAAAGCAGACGCGCCCCTTTGTAAGGGTCAGGGAAATCCATTTTTTTGAAGCGCACACCTGTCATACAGATTTTGAGGATGCAGAGCATCAGATAAAAGAATACTATGAGATACTGAAAAATGTTGCGGAAAAACTCTGCCTTCCATATATTCTGACAAAAAGACCTGACTGGGACAAGTTCGCTGGCGCCTTCTATTCTGTTGGTATTGACACAATTATGCCATCAGGAAAAACCTTGCAGATTGGCTCAATTCATCAGTACAGGGAAAACTTCTCAAAAGCATATGATATTAAGTATGAGGATGAAAAAGGTGGGCATAATTTTGTTCATCAGACAACCTATGGTATGAGTGAGAGGTTGGTTGGCGCTGTCATAGGCGTGCACGGTGATGAAAAAGGACTTGTTTTACCTCCCGGGATTGCGCCTGTTCAAATCGTGATAGTCCCGATATTCAAAAAGGAGAATGAGAAAACTGTTAAGGACGAGTGTGAAAAAGTCAAAAAAATGCTGAAGGATTTCAGGGTGGAGCTTGACTGCAGGGAGCTCACGCCTGGAAGCAAGTACTATGACTGGGAGCTGAAAGGCGTTCCCCTAAGGATTGAGATAGGACCAAGGGATGTGAAAAAACAATGTGCTGTTTTTGTCAGAAGGGACAATGGTGAAAAGTTTGAAGTAAAAATGGAAAAAATCGTTGAGGAAGCAGGGAAAACACTGAAAAACATTGAAGCAGACCTGCTGAAAAAGGCTGAAAAACTCCTGAAAAGCAGGCTCAAAAAATTTGAAAAACTGGAAGAGGCAAAAAATTTTGATGGCATAGTAAAAACAGGATGGTGCGGAAAAGAAAACTGCGGTCTTGATACTGAGGAAAAACTTGACATGAAAACACTTGGCGCACCTGTAGAAAAAGAAAAATTTAAAGGAAAATGCGCCTCCTGCGGAAAAGATACAGATGTTGTGGTTTATATGGCGAGAACATACTAACACAGCAAACCTTTTAAACCATAAAGATAATCTGAATATGATGATTAAGGCAAGGTTGGTTGTAGAGGGGAACGTTCAGGGTGTTAGTTATAGGGCGCTGGTTAAGCAGATTGCTAGAAGGTTGGGGATAAAGGGTTTGGTTAGGAATTTGGAGGAAAAAGGAGTGGAAATATTTTGTGGATCTTCTAACGAGTCTGTTTTACGGAATTTTGTGAAAATGATAGATAAAAAAGGGGACATAAAGGAACCGTTTTCCTTAAATGTTGAGAAAATAAATATTTACAGAGAAGGCGAAAAAGGTTATGTGAACCCACCGGTCCAGTTTAAAACATTTGATGTTGACTACAAAATAAAACTTGACCCATTCCAAAAGGAATCTATAGAAAAATCTGAAATTGGTGGATTGCTCCTGCTGGATACAAGAGAGGAAGTAAAAGGTTCTAGGAAGGATATCAAGGGTGTGAAGAATGAGATTAAAGAATTTAGAACAGAAACAAAAGAAAGTTTCAACAGTTTGGATGAAAAGTATCATATTGTTTCTCAGAGTCTAAAATCATCAGATGAAACACAAAAAATGATGAAAGAAGAACTCTCTGAAATGAGAAAGGAGTTTTCCCAGAGTAGAGGGCAGATTGCAAAACTTGTTGAACACATTGGTCTGCTTGTCAAGGACCATATTGAGAAAGAGGAAAAAAGTGGAAAACTGTAATTAAGGGCAAATGCGCCTCCTGCGGGAAAGACACAGATGTTGTGGTTTATATGGCGAGGACGTAATAGTAAACTCCGCAACCGAAAGCAAATCGGTAAAGGTTTCACGCCGAAATCCATGTTGCGGAGTTTAGTTCACTTTTTAGACAGCAAACCGTACAGCAAAATAATCAGGAAAATAATTATGCTGCAGATTCCTATGAAGGCTGATACGTTGTATGTTGTGTAATACGGCTCCACACCTGATAGTGTTTCTGTGATTAGATAAAGACGGTATCCGAAACCAATGAATATAATGCCGGCAATCATGCCGAGTGTTCCGAGAATGATGCACAGCGCATGCAGGAACTCCTTTTTGCTTGTCCCTGAAACTATCATAAGGATAAGACCAGCAATTATCCAGAAGCCTCCTGCCAGAATGGATATGTTGTAAGGCGCGGGAGATGGTGGATAGTCTTTTATTGTGTTGTAAAGATATGCGCCCAAACCAGCAAGTATGATTCCGAAAAGTATTGGAATAACACCTATTAATATGCTGATTTTTTTTCTTCTGATGTTTTTCAGTTCAGTGAGGCGTGTTTTCATTTTAGGAACTGCCGGTATTGGCTCAAGTGTTGGAACAGGCTGGGCTTCAGGAGGAGGTGCAGGAATGGGTTTAACTGCTGGAGCAGGCCGTAGTTCAGGAGGAGGTGGTGGTAGGGGCTCAAGAACCGGGATTTTTTCCTTTGCCCTTATCACCTCTATCCTTGGCTCCTCAAACATTGCTCTTTCTAATTTTATTCCGGAAAAAGGACATCGCAATGCAACCTTTTTATTCAGCCGCATACAGATTCTGCACAGTTTTGGTTCAGGTCTTGTTTTGCACGGCTTTGAAGGTAAATTGTCCAAAAATTTTCTCAGTGTATCTGTTTCATTGCTCATTAAAAAATGTAACTTAATATGAACATATAGAACTTTCGGTTTAAATTTTGTTTTCCTTCAGTAATAATTTACTGATGGTAATGAATGCGTCTTCAACGTTTTTACCCACCTTTGCAGATGTGAAAAAGTATGGGGCATTGAATTCTGATGCAACCTTTTTTATTTCTGACTCACTGATCTCCCTGTTAGGCAGGTCTATTTTGTTTGCAAGGAAAACCAGTGGGATTTTACCTGTAACCTTAAAAACAGCATTCACCCAGTTTGGGATGCTTTCAAGTGTCTCCTTCGCTGTAACATCACATACGACAATTGTGGCATCCGCACCCTTGTAATATCTTGAATGAACACTGCTCACCTTTTTCTGTCCTTCAATATCCCATATCATCAGTACAATCTCTGTGTCATGTGTTTCCTCTTTTATATTTACAACCTTTTTTGTGATTTTCGCACCAATTGTGGATAAATATTTGTTATCAAATATGTCATAAACATATCTTCTTATCAGGCTTGTTTTTCCCACAGCAGGGTCACCAACAAGGCATATCTTTTTCGTTATTCTTTTCGTTTTTTTCATCGGAATACCCTTTTTTATTTCTTCTATTCTCCTCCTGCATTTTTCTGCCTCATCAAACCTGTGAATTTTTGAAAGTACAAGGGCTTTTGTAGCCCAAACCTCCTCATTCTCAGGGTCTATTTCTGTTATATGTTCAAGGCATTCAAGGGCTTCATCATATTTATTTTCCATTAATAATGCTGCCTCTTTTCCCTTCCATGCCGTTATGTATTCTTCATTGACTTCTGTTGCCTTTGTAAAACATTCGATTGCCTCATCAATTTTCCCAAGAATCAGCAGTACATTCCCTTTTTCATTCCATGCCTCAGCATATTCCGGGTTGAACCTTATAGCCCTATTAAAACATTTAATCGCATCCTCATACTTTTTTGCCTGGATAAGTACTTTGCCTTTAGTCAGGGATGCTATTTCATCCTCACCCATTTTTCTCCCCCAATATAGTTTCTTAATTGTTTTTTTGGTATTTAAAATAATTGGTTAAACAGGCGTTGTCCGAAAAGGTAAAGAGGGAGTAATCCCATTTCCTACATGGGGTGGGAAGAATGACAGAAAAGAAAAAAGACAGAAATT
>JASEEW010000023.1 GCA_030019485.1 Thermoplasmatales archaeon
TCGTTTTCCCGCAGAGCGAACCGATTGTACACTTTGTGGGTTATGTGTACGATACTGTGCAGAGATTAAGAAAGAGAATGCTGTTGGGTTCATAGGTCGAGGCATAGATAGACATATAGCTATTCTGCCTGAAAAAGGTGGTATATGCATCTCTTGCAGAGAGTGTTATAACCTTTGTGACGGTGGCAAATTCCCACCCGAAGCTGAGGCTTTTTTAGAGTAATAACATAGAAGAGAGCACGGCTATGAGCTATATTAATAAACTCATAAGGAAAAGAATTGGGATCAAAGAGCTTGAGGGAGTAAAAATGGAAGAGAAGGATTTAAAACAAAAAGTTGTGGTTGTCCACCTGAGGAATGCGAGCACAATGGAAACTACAAAACTAGAAGAAAAATTTTATTACTTAAGAACCTGCTTAAGCAACTTAATATTGACCCTGAGAGAGTTAGATTAGAATGGTTCTCCAGTAGTGAATCAATGAAACTAAAGCAGGCAATAACAGATTTTGCTGATGAGATAGGAAAACTGGGACCGATTAAAAAATTTAAATAGTGAAAAAACAATACTCCTACATAGTAAAAATTGGTCCGATAAGAGAGGTGAATAAAACATGGTCGTGATAGAAGGAAACAATATGCCGGATGAGTTATACTATCATAAAGACCACGCATGGGTAAAGCTTGAGGCAGATGGAACCGTAAGAGTTGGAATGAATGATTTCTATCAGAAAAGCGCGGGTGACACAACATACATAGACCTTCCGTTTGAGGGAGATGAGGTATCACAGGGAGAAACCTGTGGGAAGATTCAATCTGCTAAATGGGTAGGGAAATTTGTCTCCCCTCTGTCTGGAGAAATCATGAAAGTAAATGATGAACTTGAAGATGACTGCACTCTCATAAACAAAGATCCTTATGATAAGGGATGGATAATGATTATAAAGCCGTCTAATCTGGATGAAGAATTGAAAAATCTTGCCCATGGTAAGGATGTTGAGCCTTGGCTTAAGAAGGAAATAGAAGAAGCAGAGAAAGTTAAAAAATAATGGTGATAGCACCATAGTGTCTAAGATGGGGTTAAAAAGGGTTGAGGTGAAAAAAAACGACTGAAAAATTTGAGTTTAACCAAGAATATAATAAGTTGTGCTAACAGAATGTTCTTGACTAGCGATGGAAAATCATATTAGTATAAAATGTAGGGTTTTCCATTGCAATCTCAGGTGATGGGTAGATGTTTAGGAAGATAAAAAAAGAAAACATAGTAAAAATAGTTGAAAAACTGATGAAGGATTATGATGTTGTAGCACCTGTGAGAAATGAGAAAAGATTTGTTTTTGAGAAAATAAAAAATCCTGAAAAAATTGTTCTTGATTATGATTCTACGATTCTTCCACCAAAAAAGTTTTTACTACCGTCACCGGAAATAATGATAAGATTTGATAATGATAAAATAACAATACCTGAAAATAATAAAAAAACAATTTTTTTTGGTATCCATCCCTGTGACATGAATGCAATTAATTTACTGGACAAGGTTGAATATGATGAGTACAAAGATGACTATTATATAAAAAAAAGGGAAAACAGTGTTTTTGTCTGTGTTGACTGCACGAAAGCAAATGAGTATTGCTTCTGTGAATCCATGGGTTCTGATAAACCGGAAGGATACGATGTTCTGCTCACGGATATTGGTGATTACTATTTTGTTGAAACAGGCAGCAGAAAAGGTGAAGAACTTGTTGAAAACGGGTTTTTTGAAAATGTAGATAAAAATGAAAAGATAGAGAGAAAGAAAAACTGCAAAAGAAAAATGAATATTGAAAACTTTGATAAAATCCTTAAACAAAAATTTGATGATAAAATATGGGAACAACTTGGGGATAAATGCCTTGGCTGTGGTAGCTGCTCATTTGTCTGCCCAACCTGCTATTGCTATTCTGTCAAGGACATTGTTGATTTATCATTAAAAAAGGGTGAAAGGAGAAGGGTGTGGGATAGCTGCCTTCTTGTTGATTTCGCAAAGGTTGCCGGGGGACATAATTTCAGGGAAAAAAGGTCTGCGCGAGTGAAGCAAAGGATGTATCATAAGGAGCTGTATTTTTTTGAGAAATACAACTACTCGGCATGTGTTGGATGCGGCAGATGCATCAGGGAATGCCCTGTTGGAATAGATGTAACAGATGTCATATCTAAAATAAGGGGTGATTAAAATGAAAGTAGTCAAGGATCAGAAGTTAGGGATTAGGGAAAAACAAGTAATCAGTAGTCAGGAGTTAGGATTCAGGGAGAAAAGACAAAACAGTTTCCCTGGCCTCTATCTACTAACCCCTAACTCCTAAGACGGAGGGATTAAAATGGAAAACTCATACATACCAAATTCAGCAGTGATCAATGAAGTCAGGAATCTAACTTATGATACAAAACTTTTCAAACTACAATTTAAAGATAAAAATATTCAGAAAAATTTTGATTATAAACCAGGACAGTTTGTTGAGATAGGTGTTTTTGGATACGGTGAAGCGCCTATATCCATAACATCATCACCATCGACTAAAGATTATTTTGAGCTCTGTATAAAAAACATGGGTAATGTTACAAACAAACTGCATCAGATGAAAAAAAACGATATGGTCTATGTGAGAGGACCCTACGGCAATAGCTTTCCTTTTGATGAAGTAAAAAATAAGGATATTTTATTTGTTGCTGGAGGCATAGGGCTTGCACCGTTACGGAGCCTCATTAATGAGATGCTTGCGCATAGAAATGAATTTGGTAAAATACAGGCTCTTTATGGTGCAAGAACACCAGAGGACATGATTTTTACAGATGAACTTGAGGAATGGAGCAAGAGGATAAAGGTTTTAACAACTGTTGACAAAGGGGATTTCAGATGGAAAGGAAATGTTGGCGTTGTTGGAACACTTCTAACAAACATAAAAGCAGAAACAGAAAATGCTGTTGCATTCGTCTGTGGTCCTCCGATTATGATAAAATTTGTGATTCAGGATATAGTCAAACTTGGTTTTAGGGATGAGAACATAATTACAACCCTTGAAAGAAAGATGCAGTGCGGAATAGGTAAATGCGGTCACTGCAACATTGGTGGGAAATATGTTTGCACTGACGGACCTGTTTTTACATACAAGCAGATAAAGGAACTGCCGGAGGCATTACAATGAAACCGGGTGTTGGTATTTTTGGTTTTACAGGATGCGCGGGCTGTCAGCTTGAAATATTAAACCTTGAGGACATACTGTTAGACCTGCCTTCTGTTGTAGACATAATAAACTTTAGAATGGCAAAATCAGAAAACCTTGATGGTCCTTTGGATATAAGTTTTGTTGAAGGCTCAATCATGAAATACCAGGTGGGTGAACTGAAAAAAATCAGGAAGAACAGCAAGATATTGGTTGCGATTGGAAGCTGCGCCTGCTACGGCGGTGTGCAGTACCTGCAAAACTTTATTGAAAAACCTTGGAAAATTGTTTATAATGATAAAAAAATGAAGTACGCATCACCTGATACAAAATCATTGAGCAGTTATGTGAAGGTTGATTACTCATTACCAGGTTGTCCAATTGATAAAGAGGAGTTTGTGGATTTTTTAAAATCGGTATTGCTTGGCAGAAAACCAAAAATGAAAAGTTATCCTATTTGCGTTGAATGCAAACTAAGGGAAAATGATTGCCTGCTTGAAAAAGGAACAATCTGCCTTGGTCCTGTCACTGTTGCGGGATGCAATTCTAAATGTCCTAATAACAATTATGCATGCGAAGGGTGCAGGGGTCCTGTTGAGGAGGCAAATATATCATCACAGGCAGAACTGATGAAGGAAAAAGGCATTGACCCTGTTGACCTTATAAGAAGATTCAGGATGTTTACATCAGGGGCAAAAGAGTTTCAGGAGGCAAAAGCATGAAAGAAGTTAGGGGTTCCCTAAATTCTAACTTCTATATTCTAACTTCTAATATGGAGGTGTAAAGATGAACATAGATATTCATCATGTTACAAGGGTTGAAGGACATGGAAATCTTGTTGTTGATGTAAAAAACAAAAAAATAAAGGTTGAGTTCCAGATAAATGAAGGTACACGATTGTTTGAGGCATTTCTCAGGAACAGGAGATATGACGAGGTTACGCATCTTGCATCAAGGATATGTGCAATATGCTCAATGAGTCATACTATGAGTTCATTAAAATCTATTGAAAATGCAATGGGTATTATGGTTAGTGAACAAACAGAGAAACTAAGGGAACTTGCAATACTTGGAGAACATATACAGAGTCACGCCTTACACATGTACTGCTTATCGTTACCTGATTATTTTGGTTTTGATTCCATTATTTCCATGTCTAATAAATATCTAGATGAGGCAAAAAATGGTTTGATGATAAAGAAACTTGGGAATGAAATTGCAGAAACTGTTGCAGGGAGAGCAGTTCATCAGATTTCTGCTGTTGTTAATGGGTTCACAAAAATACCCTCAAAGGAACAAATGAATAAAGTTTTGAGGCATTTAAAGGAATTAAGACCTTCAGTATTAAAAACTGTTGAATTGTTCAGCAGTTTAGATTATCCTGATTTTGAAAGAAAAACAGAATATATTGCATTGAAAAAAGATGATGAGTATGCATTATATGATGGAAATATTGCGTCAAGTGATGGATGGAATGCGGATGTTAGAGAGTGGGAAGGATATGCAACAGAGCAGATAGTTGAGTATTCAAATGCAAAGCAAGGAATAAGAAATGGGCATGGTTACATGACAGGTCCGCTCGCAAGAATAAACCTAAACTTTGACAGGCTATCAGGAAGTACGAAGGATACGATGAAAGAGTATGGAATCAGATTCCCAAGTTACAACCCGTTCCATAGCAATGTTGCAAGAAGCATTGAGGTTCTACATTGTTTTGATACAGCAATAAACATCATTGAAAACAATAGCTTTAAAAAAGAAAAAAATGAGTGCAGGATAAAAGTAGGTGATGGTTACGGTGCAAATGAGGCACCAAGGGGGACACTCTACTATCATTACAAAATTGACAGGAAAGGGATTGTAACATATGCAAATATTCTGACGCCTACAGCTCAGAACCTGAGAAACCTTGAAGAAGATGTAAATCTGTTCCTTAAAAAAATCCTTGATAGTTCTAAGGAAAAAATCATTCATAATCTTGAGATGCTTGTAAGGGCATATGACCCCTGTATAAGTTGTTCGGTGCATTAACATGAATATTTTAATGGGTGTAGGAAATACTTTAAAGGGTGATGATGGCATAGGTTGCTGGATTGCAAAAAAATTTAAGAAAAAAACTGGCTCATCCTTGACTGCGGCACAAGCGTTTTCTTAATCGAACTCGGTCAGGATGCTCACATAACAGGAGGAAACTTTTATGATGCAATAAACAATGGTGTGAGAAAGGGATATAAAGAAGGGTACCTGAGGAAATCCATGACCTATGACCCTGTGCTCACCAGAGCAAACACAGGGGATAACACGCCTGCAGTCATCCATACTGAGATAGTCCCAGGGGATAAAATAAAAATACTTTTCTGCCCAAAAGGAGGAGGATGTGAAAACATGTCCACCCTAAAGATGATGAGCCCAGCAGAAGGAATGGAAGGAGTAAAAAAATTTGTTGTTGATTTTGTAAAGGGAGCAAATGGAAACCCATGCCCGCCCACCATTATTGGAGTAGGAATTGGAGGAACATTTGAAAAAGCTGCATTCCTTGCAAAAAAAGCAGTCTTACGCTCACCACTTGGAACCCCACACCCAGATGAAAGATACGCAAAGGTTGAGAATGAACTACTTGAAGAAATAAACAAACTGGGAATTGGTCCAATGGGATTCGGTGGTAGAACAACCGCGCTTGCTGTCCACATAGAAACACACCCAGCCCATGTGGCTCTAATGCCAGTGGCAGTAAACATAAACTGTCATGCAGCAAGACAAAAAACAGTGATAATATAAGGAGGTTATTATGTCTGAAGCAATAAAATTGAATACCCCGTTAACAACAAAAGATATTAAGAAACTAAAAATTGGTGATAGAGTATTACTCACAGGGAAAATTTACACTGCAAGGGATATGGTTCATCGCAGATTCATGGAATTGATAAAGAAAGGAGAAAAATTACCCATTGACATAAAAGGACAGATAATTTTTTATGTAGGACCAACACCAGCAAAACCAGGTTACCCCATCGGCTCCTGCGGTCCAACCACAAGTTACAGGATGGATAAACTCACACCCATACTGTATGAAATGGGTCTTAAAGGAACAATTGGCAAAGGCAAAAGGAGTAGGGAGGTAAGGGAGGCAATAAAAAAACACATGGGAATATATTTCATTGCCACAGGAGGAGTAGCTGCCCTGCTCTGTAAATCCATTAAGTCTGCAAAGATTATTGCATACGAGGACTTAGCCACTGAAGCAGTACGTGAACTTATAGTGGAAGATTTTCCCCTGACAGTGGGTAACGATTGCCATGGGGGCGACATATTCGAAGAAGGGGTGAAAAAGTATAGGATACAATAGGTTATTCAAAAAATAGTGGGGAGATTATGAAAGTCAAATACCTAAAAGATTGGGAAAACGAGCTGAACATATGCATAAGATGCGCTTACTGTTTTGAAGGATGCCCAGTGTTCAAGGAGCTGGGCTGGGACACGGATGGAGCAAGAGGTAAGGTTATCCTATCATACGGGCTTCTCTCAGAAGAACTTGAGCCTTCTCAGTATATTGCAGATAAAATATACCAGTGCACTTACTGCAAAGATTGCATGGAAAGATGTTCAGCAAATGTATCGGTTCCAGATATTCTTACTGCTGCAAGGGCAGACCTTGTCAATGCTGGTTTTGCCAGTGACACACATAAACATGTGATTGAAAATATTAAAACCACAGGGAACATCTTTGGTGATAATGAGGTGATATCACATGAAAGCGAGGGGGAAACACCGCTTTTTATTGGCTGCCAATATTTATCAAGACCTAATAAGACAAAAAAATACATAAAAATATTAGAAAAACTGGGGATAAAACCGAAGGTGGAAAAAGAAATATGTTGTGGTTTTCCGATGAAAGCCCTTGGTTTTGAGGAAAAATTCCAGGAGCATAAAAAAAGATTCCTAGAGTCATTCCCTTATAAAGAACTAATTGCATTCTGCCCTACTTGCACCATGTTTCTTAAAGAGGAATATGGGTTAAATGTTAAGCATGCCACACAGATTATTTTAGATAAAACTCCTAAGGCGGAACTAGATATGGAGGTTACCTATCATGATCCATGTGATTTATCAAGAGGGTTGGGGATAATAGATGAGCCAAGACAGATTTTAAAAAAACTGGGTGTAAAAGTGGTTGAAATGAATAACAGTAGAGAGCAATCAAGCTGTTGCGGCGGAGGTGGTGGTATACTAATGTCTGATTCATCTTTATCTGACAGAATTGCAAAAAATAGGATAAAGCAGGCGGTGGAGACAGGTGCTGATACATTGGTTACTGCCTGCCCAACATGTGAACAAGTCTTGAAAAAAGCTGCTACAGAAATCGGTGAGAGTGAAGGAAAAAATATTGTAGTGAGAAACATTGAAGACATTATATGGAAGGGATTAAAATAGGAGGCGGAGTAGATATGATAAACACAAAGGATTTGGACCCGAACTTCAAATATGAAGTTGTAAAAGAACATGGTGGTACCAATATTATGCGATGCTTTGCATGTGGTACATGTACTGCCGGGTGTCCTGTGAGAGCGATTGATGACAGGTACAATCCTAGGAAGATTATCCGTATGGTGCTTCTTGGGATGAAGGAACGTGTTCTTAAAAGTGATTTTATATGGCTTTGCTCTACCTGCTATACCTGTTATGATCGATGCCCACAGGATGTACGACTGTCAGATATTATGACTGCTTTAAAAAATATTGCTGTGCGCGAGGGCTACATTCATCCTTCATTCAAAGAGCAGGCAAAACTTGTAGGAACCTTCGGGCGATTATATGAGGTTGAAGACTTTGACAACAAAAAACGAGGAAAAATGGGATTGCCACCAGTTAAAAAAACCTTTGATGATGTAACAAAAATAATAAAAGACACAAAACTGGGGGAGATGATAAAATGAGATATGCGCTGTTTCTCGGATGCACGATTCCTGTTAGAGGGCAACACTATGAGTTATCTGCCCGTGAGGTCGCAAAAACCATTGGATTAGAGTTCATAGACTTAGAAGGTTTTGCCTGCTGTGGATTCCCAGTGAAATCCATCAGTGCTGAAACAGCCATGGTTTTCGCAGCAAGGAATATTGCTATTGCCTCTGAAAAAGGATTGGATATATGCACATTGTGTAATGCATGCACCTCAGTTCTCACAGAGGCTAATAAAGAACTCAGTGAAAACAGAGAGTTAAGGGAGAAAGTGAATGATGAACTAAGCAAGATAGATAAAGAATACAAAACAGGTGTTAAAATAAAGCATTTCGCAAGGATACTGTATGAAGATTTTGGTTTGGATAAGTTAAAAGAAGAAATAAAAAAAGATTTAGGTACCCTTAACTTTTCAGCTCACTACGGCTGTCATTATCTAAGACCAAAGGAATTATATGATGGTTTTGATGACCCAGAAAACCCAACAACCCTTGATAAAATAGTTAGGGTTACAGGTGCAAATGTTACAGATTATAAAAACAAGCTGCAATGTTGTGGTGGGGCTATCCTGGGTGTGGAGGAGGATATATCCCTCAAAATGGCTAAGGAAAAATTAGATAATGTAACAGCAAACAACATAGATGCCCTTGTAACTGTTTGCCCATTTTGCTCAATAATGTATGATGACAACCAAAGGAAAATCGAATCAAAATTCAATGTTAAATATGATCTACCTGTGCTTTATTATCCACAAATCCTAGGCTTAGCATTAGGACTGGATCAAAAAAACCTTGGTTTTAGATTAAACAAGGTAAAGGCAAATAAGCTGCTGGAGAAGTTGGAGACAGGAGGAATGAAATACGACTCTTGAATCAGCGGAGGAAGTATAAGAATGGGCAAAGAAAAAGTGTTAACTATTCAAGGTAAGAAGATTGAACGGTTAGAGGGTTATAATGAGATATTAAGCGACATAAGGACATATCCAATTATTCAGACAGTGTCTGAACAATTAAGCTGGTCGCATTTCGTTGAGTTGACATATATTAATGATAAAGTAGTTAGAGACTTCTATGAAAAACAAGCGATACAGAATAGATGGTCAGTACGAGAGTTACGAAAACAAATTCACTCAAAATTAATTGATCGAATTAAGAAAGAAGGGAAATTAGTTGCAATTAAACCTTTGCCACTAAAAGTTAAATGTCCTGAGGATATTTTCAAAGATACATATAACTTCGAATTTTTGAAATTATCGGAGGCCTATTCAGAGAATAAATTAAAAACTGTCCTATTAAATCAACTAGAGAAATTCTTACACGAACTAGGCGAAGATTTCTTTATCGGCAGACGAGAAGTGCCAATACTAATCGGTGGTAATTATGATAGAGTAGATTTAGAATTATTCCATGCAGGATTATTATGTTATATTTTAGTCGAAGTGAAGACGGAAAAGTTTAAGCATTCTCATGTTGCACTCGGTGACCTCAAAAAAGAAATATTCGTAGCAGAATATAAACTTAAATTGCCTTCAGAACGCGAAATTAAAAAAAGATTAAAGAATCTCAAATTAAAATCTAAAGGGGGATTAAAGAGATGAGTGATAATAAGGTTGGTGCAGTGCTTGTCATCGGTGGCGGCATTGGCGGCATGCAGTCTGCATTAGATTTAGCTGATTCAGGATTCAAAGTATATTTACTGGAAGAAAAACCATCCATTGGTGGTGTGATGGCGCAGCTTGATAAGACTTTTCCTACTAATGATTGTTCCATGTGTATAATGGCCCCAAAACTTGTTGATGCTGCAAGAAATAAAAACATAAATCTTTTAACATATTCTGAAGTTATAGATGTAAAAGGCTATGTTGGTAATTTTAAAGTTAAGGTTCGCAAGAAACCCAGATATATTGATGAGCAAAAATGTATTGGATGTGGAAATTGCGCTAGTGCCTGCCGTCTCAAAGGAAGGATACCGGACGAGTTTAATTTAGGATTAAGCAAGCGAGCTGTGCCTTACATACCCTTTCCCCAGGCAGTACCTTTAATCTACACCATAGACCCAGATCATTGTTTGTATATCCAGAAAGGTAAATGTGGTGATAAGTTGCTGTGCAAAGAAGCTTGCACCGCAGATGCAATAAACTATGAAATGATGGAAAAAGAAATAGAACTCGATGTAGGAGCAATCATTCTCGCTGCTGGGTATGATAAATTTGAAGCGGGAATAAAAAGTGAATATGGTTATGGGAGATATAAGAATGTACTGACATCTATTGAATTTGAGAGAATATTATCTGCTTCCGGTCCGTTTGAAGGACATGTTGTTAGACCATTTGATGAAAAAGAGCCTAAGAAGATAGCATGGATACAATGTGTCGGTTCAAGAGATAAAGGTTGTGGTAACAACTATTGTTCCTCAGTTTGTTGCACGTATGCTATTAAAGAGGCTGTTATCGCTAAAGAGCATTTATCATCAATTGAGCCTACAATTTTTTATATGGACATGAGAACCTATGGGAAAGGATTTGATGCTTATTATGAGCGGGCAAAGGATGAATACGGGGTTCGGTTTGTTAGATGTCGGGTATCAGAGGTGCAAGAGGACCCGGGGACGAATAACTTACGCATTAGGTATGAAACCGAGGACGGTGAGCTCAAAGAAGAGGAATTCGACATGGTTGTACTCTCAGTTGGATTTGAACCTACTGAGGGTGTTAAAGAACTTGCTGAGAAACTAAGGATTAAGCTTAATGATTACGGCTTCTGTGAAACCTCTGAGCTTTCACCAGTTGATACCACACAACCTGGGATATATGCATGTGGTGCTTTTTCTGGCCCAAAGGATATTCCTGAAACAGTGATGCAGGCCTCTGGCGCTGCAGCAAAAGCAAGCGGTTTGATTTCTTCAGAGCGGAATACTTTGGTTGAGAAGAAAGAATATCCACCAGAGATTGATGTGAGTGGGCAAGAACCTCGTATCGGGGTATTCATATGCCATTGCGGTATCAACATCGGAGGATATGTTAATGTTCCATCTGTGGTTGAATACGCAAAAAGTCTTCCAAATGTTGCCTATGCAGAAGAAAACCTCTATACCTGCTCTCAGGATACCCAGAAAAAAATAGTTGAGACAATTAAGGAACAGCAACTAAATCGGGTTATAGTTGCATCCTGTACCCCTAGAACCCATGAGCCGTTATTTCAGGAAACAATCCGTGAAGCAGGATTAAACCCGCATCTTTTTGAAATGGCAAATATTAGGGATCAATGCTCCTGGGTACACATGAAAGAACCTGAGAAAGCTACAGAGAAGGCCAAGGATCTGATGAAAATGGCCGTAGCCAAGGCAAGACTGATAGAGCCTTTACCAACAATTTCTCTTGATGTTATTCAAAAAGGATTGGTAATTGGAGGAGGCTTAGCTGGAATGATATCAGCTTTAGCTATCGCTGAACAGGGATATGAAGTATATCTCATAGAAAAAGAAAAAACGCTGGGAGGAAATCTTAGAAACATCTATTATACCCTAGAAAATGAGAGTACTCAGAGTTATCTGGAATCCATCATCAAAAAAGTGGAAAATAACCCCTACATCAAAATATACAAAAATGCTCAGATTGAAAAAATAGAGGGATATGTAGGGAATTATAAGACTACTCTGAAAAACAGTTCAGTTAAATTGGAGTTACAACACGGGATTATTGTTGTAGCAACTGGCGCACAGGAATCAATACCCAAAGAATATCTTTATGGTAAGGATGAGAGGGTTATCACACAGCTGGAATTAGAAAAAAGGATTGCCAATAATTCATTTTCTTTCAACCATGAAACCATAGTTATGATCCAGTGTGTTGGCTCCAGAGACGATGAACATCCTTACTGTAGTCGGGTGTGTTGTAGTGATGCAATTAAGAATGCTCTTAAATTAAAAGAAAAGAACCCCAGGGTGGAGATATTTATTTTATATAGAGACATGAGGACCTATGGTTTCAGAGAAGTTTTCTATGAAAAAGCAAGGGAGAAAGGAATAATCTTTATTAGATATGACATAGAGGATAAACCCATAGTTCAAAAAAATAATGGAGGGTTAGAGGTACTGGTTAAAGACCTAATATTACAGGAAAAATTGCTGATAAATCCAGATTTTGTTGTGTTAAGCCCAGCCATAGTTCCAAGGAAGGAAAATTTTGAGCTTTCGAAACAACTCAAGTTACCATTAAATGAGGATGATTTTTTCCTCGAGGCACATGTAAAACTGCGTCCTGTTGATTTTGCAACTGATGGTATATTTCTGGCTGGAATGGCGCATTCACCAAAATCCATTGATGAATCCATATCGCAAGCGTATGCCGCTGCATCGAGAGCCTGCACCATTATTTCCAAGAAAGAATACATTGCTGAGGCGATAATTGCAGCAGTTAATGAGGATTTATGTAGCGGTTGCGGAGTCTGCGTTTCTGTATGCCCCTATGATGCAATAGAGCTTGTAACTGAGACGAAGGACGGAAATGAAATAAGGATTTCAAAAATTACCGAAGCTTTTTGTAAGGGTTGTGGTAGCTGTGCTGCAGTCTGCCCCTCAGGAGCAATTCAACATAATGGTTTCACAACTGGGCAGATCCTTGCAATGATTGATGCATTAGGAGGATAAAAACATGAAAGAAGATTTTGAGCCAAGGATTATAGGATTCCTCTGTAACTGGTGTTCCTATGCTGGAGCAGACCTAGCAGGAACGAGTAGAATACAATACCCACCAAATCTTAGGTTTATCCGGGTAATGTGCTCAGGCAGGGTTGACACTGTGTTTATTTTGGAGGCACTTAAAAAAGGTGCGGATGGCGTACTGGTCGCAGGATGTCATCCAGGTGATTGTCATTACCAGTCTGGGAATTATAAAACACATAGGAGAATCATGCTGCTGAAAAAACTACTTGGGCAATTAGGTATCGATCCCAATAGGGTGAGGTTTGAGTATGTATCTGCCTCAGAGGGAAATAAATTTGCCCATGTTGTAACAGAGTTTGTGGATGAGATCAAAAAAATAGGGCCTAATCCATTAAAGGAAAAGAAGAAATAATGACCATTATGGAGAAGAATTCCCATGAAATTCGAACCGATTAAATATTACTACCAAACCCAGCTTAAATGGACAATGGAACGTAAAGGTATTATTAGCTGTAAGGATAAACCAGATATCTCAGTGGCTTGTGCCCCTGAGTTTGGAGGGCATCCTAAGATTTGGTCACCTGAAGACCTGTTTGTTGGAGCAGTTGAGGTATGTACTATGACTACCTTTCTCTGGCTTGCCAATAAGAAAAGAATTAGTATAAAATCCTATAAAAGTAAGGCTGTAGGTACGGCACAAATGGCTGAAGGCGCACTTTGCTTTACATCTGTAAACATTAAGGTTAGGATTGGGATAGCGGATGAGAAGGACAGACCCAGGGTTGAGGGAATGCTTCAAGAGATTAGTCAGTGGTGCCTGGTTTCAAAATCCATCAAGACAGAGGTGAAGATTGAACCAGAGATATTTGTTGAGTAGGATGCAAGATTTAATTAATGGTAAGTGAAAAAATGTGCAAATGGCGACTGCTTGATACTGGACAACTTACCGCATCTGAGAATATCGCTCTAGATGAGGCGTTGCTCGAGGCTAAGAATAACGGAAATATTCCAAACACAGTCCGTTTCCTGCAGTTCTTTCCATCCGTTGCTCTACTCGGTTATCATCAGAGTCTACAGCAGGAGATAAGAATTGATTTCTGCAAAAGGAATGGCATCGATATTAACAGAAGGATAACAGGAGGAGGCGCTCTATATATTGATGAAACACAACTCGGCTGGGAAGTTATTTGTGAAAAACAGTTTTTTGAGATTGGGATTGTCAATACGAATTTCTTTAAAATGTTATGTCAGCCTTTGATTTATGCACTCGGAAAATTGGGAGTTAATGCTTCTTTCCGTCCGAGAAATGATGTTGAGGTGATGGGCAGAAAGATTTCTGGCACAGGTGGCACTGAAGAGGGTGATGCATTTTTGTTTCAAGGAACGCTTCTTGTTGATTTTGATATTGATACCATGCTTAGGGCACTCCGTATCCCTATCGCAAAATTGAAAGATAAGGAGATTGACACAGCAAAAGAAAGAGTAACTTGTTTAAAATGGGAACTTGGTAGTGTGCCTGATACAGATGAATTGAAAAAAGTACTTAAGGAAAGCTTTGAGGAAAAGTTCAACATCTTCCTTGAACATGGGGGGTTAACTAAAGAAGAGAAATTATTATTTAAAGAGAAAAAAAATAAGTTTGAATCACAGGAATGGATAAACAAAATTAGGTTACCAAAAAATGAGCAACAAAGTGTTTATTCCATTTACAAAGCAGATGGAGGAATTATTAGGACTTCATTGATGATTAACTTGAGATATAATCGCATCCAGAGTGTACTTATAACAGGGGATTTTTTTGCTTATCCTAAGAGAACTATACTTGATCTTGAGGCAGAACTGAAGGATATACCTGCAGATAGGGGGATTGTTGAAAAAAAAATCACAGATTTTTTTGAAAAGAAACAGCCTCATATCCCAGGCATTGTGTGTTCAGATTTTGTTAATGCCATCAATAATGCTTTAGAAAAGATCCGTATAGCTCAGTCTGGGATACCGCTCTGTTCAGCAAATCGGATATTTACAGTAAACGGCTCATTCGCTGAGGTAATCAAAAAGTCACCCCACCACCTTCTACTTCCTTATTGCGCAAAGTCTTTAGAGTGCGGGTACAGGTATAAAAAAGATTGTCTCGAATGCGGAGGATGCAGCATTGGTGAAGCATACAGG
>JASEEW010000024.1 GCA_030019485.1 Thermoplasmatales archaeon
AAATCCGTTTCTAGTTAGAGGGTCACCACCTGTGAGTGTGATAAACTTAACACCAAGTTCTGACATCTTGTCTATTGCTTTTTTCATTTCATCTATGGACATCTCCTTTGCTAATGGTTTACCCGCGTTTAATCCACAGTTTCTACAAGGGTAAAAACATTTTCTTGTAATCTCCAAAAAACCAAAAAAAGGTTTTATATTATTGATACTACCTTGGGGTTTAAAAAAAATCATTCTTTCATTAAGTTTAGAAATAAATTCTATTAACCTTGCTGCTGTTTCATAAGAATTTAAGTTTAGTGATGTAGATAATTTATCTGTAAGGGATTCTGCATCATCAAATGAATTAAGCATGTTTAGTATTTTATATCCGCTTTCATCAACCACTACTTTACCACCTGTGTATGGGTTAAAAATCAATTTTTTATTATTTTTTTCGTATATGATTATTTCATCAGGTAGTTTAGGTAATTTTTCCATTTTTTACTCCGTAATATAATTTGGATTTACACCTATTTCTTTTAGAATATCTTTTACAAAATCAATTGTTAAATCCAATTTTTCCCTAACATATCTCCCATCAGTATTTTCTATACCTTGAACCTTTTTATAAAGCCTGGTAAGTTCATTCAGACATTCATTATCCATCTTTTTATTTGTTCTTGCAACATATAAGAGTTTATTTGCTTCATCTACTGCTCTTCTTGCCACCAATACAGCATTTTTATATTCTTTATTTTCTAAAAGTGCTACAGCATCATCTATATTTGCTTTAGTAGCATGAACCAAATCCCCGATAAACAGTTTTTCCGGTATCCATTTCTCAGATTCTTTTATAATTTTTGTTCCAATACCATCTTTTTCATACATCACATTTCCGCATCTAAATGCTTCTAACGCTTTATAAGACGGCATATCAGCATACCCATTCTTAAGCATGTACTCAACAACCCTAAGTGGGAATTTACCTATTTCCATATTTCTATTAACACCGGCGTAACTCTCTAAAAAATGATGTTCAATAACACCATCATCCTTGTCCATGATAACAACAAAATAAAGTTTATCATACTCAGAAACCTTACCTAACGCAAGAGGACCTGAGAGTATTACTGCCAACGCGTGCTTATCCTCTTTGATTTTTTTACATATCTGTTTGCTTTCCTCAAACAATATATTTTTGGTTTTTTCAATCTCCACATCGCACCCCCAGAAATCAAATTTAAAAAAAATAAAAAATAAAAAAAAGAGAACCAAACAGAGTGTTATAGTGATCCTACTAGTCCTGACCCGCTTGTCTGCCCGCTTATCTTAAATATTATAGGTGGACCAGAACCGACCCACTCCCTCTTAATTGGTACACCATGTATTATTGCCGTTGTCAGCCCATCGTATCCTGGGTCACCTGGTGCTACTTTTCTGTTTCCGACAGTGTATTCCCAGTAGCCATCATCAATGGGGTTCCAGTTCCAGCTACCACCGCACATTATAGCCATAGTCTTTTCCTCCTTTAAGTCTTGGTATTTGTATCACTGCGCCCCACCTCGGCGCTCACCCGATCTTAAGAGATCGGAGATGTAATAATCTTATCAGTATATAAGTTTTTCTCCCACCACAAAAAATTTTGTTATTTTGCTATATTTATTGCCAAAAAACTGCACATTTTCGTAAATCGTGCCCCCTAATACTTGCAACTTCAGGTAAAAGTTCTCGTTTTATACCGATACTATCAAAAACAAGTATAATATATCCTATACAATCATTTACAAACTCAGATAAATTTGCTTCTGTGTTATTCTGGATAGCTTCATATTTTTTAATTATTTCACGAGCTGCATATTTTTTTGCTCGTTCATAGATATGCATATATTTAGAGAACCCTACTTTATATTTTACCAAGAGTAAGATACAAAGTGTAGTTGTTGCTATTTCTCGTGATGTTTTTATTACTGTATGATATTTGCTGTTTTCAAGAAATTGTTTAGACATTTTTATGCTTATTTTCAAGTTTTTTAAAAGATCCCCCATAAAGATATTTCCGACAGTTATATTTTCTAATTCAGATTTTAACCCTGAGATGCCTTCATTTTTCTGATAAAGTGTAGTCGCACACTTCAATTTCTCTATTTCTGTGATAGACTGCATATTGATATATCCGCTGGCTACTAAATCTTTAAAATAATTTTTTGGAAAACATCCTATTTCCAATCTTCTGTTCACAGGAGAAAATGCTGGTAACACATGTCGATACACAGTATGTTCTATATTATTAAGTATGGATACAATATGGATATCGCTTTTTGTATTTTCTTTTAAAGGCTTTATAAAAAATATGCATTCTATATTTTGCTCGCCCATCTCTTTTTTCATATACCGAAGAATAACGTCTTCTATTGGTAAACCATCCATTGTTGTTTACCCCCATCTTGCCAACTTACCTGTTCTCTCTGCTTTTTCTAATCCCTTTTTAAACATATAAGTACCCAATGGTAAGAAAACTACAATAAACGCTATTAGTTTAAGAATCTCAGAAGTCACTATTGGTGATAATCCTTCATCATTAAGCATTATTCTTCTGAAGGCATCCAAAGCATAGGTATGCGGCAGTAATCTTGAAATATAGTAAAGTGAGGGGGCGGTATCCAAAAATATTTCAGGTGGAAAAACTACACCACTCAGTATTCCTGCACCAGTAGCTACAGCCCAGCTTATAGGTTCAACACCACCTTTAACATCAGCTAATAAAAACATACTGGCAGATATTAAACCAAATCCTGAGATTGCAAGAATCGCTAATGCGAGCACAATTATAGCTAACCACCATGTGGAGGGCAGGGTGAGTTCAGCACCAAATATGAATATCCCAACAAGAAAATAAATTATGATTGTAAGAGCAGATGTAAGATACACCCAAACCATAGTTATACCCATGTATGTACGGAAACCTATAGGTGATGAAAAAATCATTTCAAGCCAATTTGACCAGTATGTTGAGCTGATCACATTAAGATAGAGAGATAGGGCTAAACCTGAGAATGTTCCAAATGCCATACCAAGTAATACATACGGAAAATATGCTCCTGAGCCATATTGCGAAATATATACTGTAACACCCGGTTGTATTAATTTTCCTAAAAAGAAAAATGTAGCCAGACTCACAAACATACCTATCCATGAAAATAATGCACTGATTTTAAATCTCAGAGACAACAAAATTTTTCTTTCGATACATATATATGCTACTACGAGTTTTTCTTTGAATGTAAGATAGTGCTTAATTGTATCTTGTTTACTGCTCATTTTTATCCCTCATCAACTGGATAAATACCTCATTAAGTGAAGGTTTTTTTATATCAAGATATGTAATTTTGGTTTTGCTTTCATAGCAGACTTCTAATATCTTATGAATATTTTTTGGGAGGTCTTTACCGTAAACCATTACAAGATCACTTTCTGGAACAACATTACCTACAAATCCTAAGGCTTTTATTTTTTTTCTAATATCATCTGTAATAGGTTTAATTTGTATTACTGCGGTATCCAGCGCATATTTCCGTATAATATCATCAGGTGTGCCAATTGTAAGAATTTTTCCTCCCATAAGAATTGCTACCCTATCACAAACTTGTTCAGCTTCCCAGAGATTATGCGTAGCTAAAACTGTAGTTGCTCCTTCCCTTCTCAGTTCAGTTTGGATGAATCTTCTAATAAAATCCGCAGAATATGGATCTATATTCGTAGTTGGTTCATCCATTAAATAAACCGGTCGATGGGTCATCAAACACCGTGCTAAGTTTAATTTTTGTCGCATACCATACGAAAGATTTTCTACATAATCATCCTTCTTATCAAGCAAACCTACTTTTTCTAGGGTATAGTTTATCCTTTCCTCTGCTTCACTTAGTGGTAATCCTAAAAAAACACCCCAGTACTTCAGCATAGTTGAAATTTTGAATTTGTAATCAAAAATAACCCATCCACCTGCCCTCAAAAAATTACACGAGGTTCTTACTTCATGCCTCTCCCTTATAATATCAAAACCATTGACAGAAACCGTACCCCTTTCCGGCAACAAAAAACCAGCTAACACCTTTAACAAGGTTGTTTTACCTGCACCATTAGGACCCAAAACACCAAAAATTTCACCTTTTTTTACATCAAAAGACACATCATCCAAAGCGGTTAGCAGACTTTTCTTTTCTAATTTTAGTGTTTCTTTTACCCTCTGTTTCAGGCTTTTATTTGGATTAACGACAGGATATTTCTTTACTAAATTTTTTATTTTTATCATTAATTTTCTCACCAATTGTTTCCACTATAACTTCGCTTTCAGTTTTATTTTCCTTTTGTACAAAATCCATACAACTATTATCAGAGCAATGACTGTTATTCCTGCTAAAAGCCCTATCCATTCCGTTGATGGCGGTATCCATTCCCCTGATATTCTTTTAACAACAATTGTTGTCTGGTTTGTGTTCCCTGCCCCGTCTGTTGCTATGATTGTGATAACATTTCTTTCATTGTTTCCTGTTCCAAGTTTTACTGTTGCAGAAAATTTTCCATTCTCCACATCCACAGACACGCCGTTTACTGTAACATTCACACCATCTGTCTCCCCTGATACTGTTATTGTTTCTGATTCTGTTTCTGTGTTGTTTGATGGTTTAATGTTTGTGAGTGTCGGCGGTGTTGTATCGTATGTGAATGTTATGCTGTATGGTACTATTTCAGTGTTGTCTGCATTGTCTGTAGCCCTTGACATGATAGTGTAAACACCGTCATTTTCAGGTGTCCAGGGATAGCTCCATGTTGAAGTGCCGTTTGCGCTCAGCCATGCTTCAGCTAATGACCATCCCGTGTCGGTCCAGTAATAACCATCACTCTCCCTTATTATGCATATTTCAATCCTTTTAACTCCTGATATGTCATCATTCGCTGTCCCTGTTATGCCTGTCAGGGTGTTTGTTGGGCTTTTTATGTATGCTATCCCTGATGTTGGTGGTGTGCTGTCAAAAACAATGGTTAATAACACTGTTCTGTTTTCGTTTCCAAGAGGATCTGATGCAGCCACTATGAAAACATTCACACCCTCGTTCAGACTGAAGGTTTTGCTGAAATTCCCGTTTTCATCAAGCCCTACAGATACAGTGTTGATTGTTAGTATTGCATCCGGGTCTGTTGTTCCTGTGATTGTTAGTGTTGCCTGATTTGTTGTTTCCGGTATCACTGATGTGATAATTAATGTTGGCGGTGTTGTATCCAACGTTATGGTTCTACTATCTGTTTTGTTGTTTCCTGCGAAATCCTTTACCATCACATATACAGTGTTGAAGCCTTCGCTCAGTGTAACAGTACCTGACCATGACACAGTGTATTTTCCAGCTGTGCTGTTTGTAACAGTCAGGTTGCATCCGCCCCATGTAACGTTGTCGGTACTGATTTCAACCTTCCAGACTTCTATGTTGTCTGACGCAGTGCCTGTGAGTGTCAGCAGGGGGTTGTTCGTGATGTTAAAGAACACAGGATTGATAGATACTGAGGGACTCTCTAGATCATATAAGACAAGTTCCACATACCGTGTTTCATTCACATAAAATTGCTTTGTCTCATTGGATATACCATATTTGCTTGCGTTTACCCTGTGAGGCATGAATGTAACACCATCCAGCATGGTTGTTTTGTTCAACCTCAACGTAAGTACTTTGGTATACACTATGCCATTTATATCTGTTGACAGGTTTGTTGGAACATCATTCACATTATAGATTGTTATACTTGCGTTGTTCACAGGCTCATTGTTTAAACCTCCGCTTGTCACATTATACCATGTTACACTAACTGTTAAGTAATAGTACACATCCATTCCACTGTACCCATCAGTGAAATTAACGGAAGAAAATATTGTGTTTATGCATTCAGCTTTTGAGTTGTATAAACCAACATCCAATGTGTTATTGGTCAATGTGCTGTTAGCTATAAGAGTGGGCGAGTTGTAACAGTAGAGCCCGTATGAGTCTGTTTCACCTGTGTTGCTGGCAATTACTGTGTTTTTTATTGTTACAAAAGAGTTTTCACAATATATTCCATAGGAATTGTTTGATACTGAGGAGTTCACAATGACAACATCATATGTTTCCATAAGGAATAACCCATAACCTCCTCTTGAAATTGTGGTGTTTTCTATTATCAATGAGTTGCATTTGTAATACCATCCGCCACTATAAATCCCATAAATGGTGTTGTTTTCTATGATGCTATTCTTTATAACAGGATAGGACCACCAAAGGGTTTTACAGTATATTCCATAATCATTGTTTTTAATCATGTTTCCTTCTATGCATGGTGAGTTGCTGCTATCACTCTTCAGAAGTATGGCTTTGTTACAGGAGAAAATTTTGTTGTTTAGAATGTTTGGAGATGAACCTTCACATTCTATACCAACTGTAACATTATAGATGATGTTGTTAACAATGTCTGGTTCCGGTAATGCTTTCATGTAAAACTTTACACCATAATCCCCATATCCAATAGTGTTGTTGATGATTGTCAAGGATGAGGATACGCTGTCAATACCAATGTTGTTCTGATAAAAATCATTGTTGTTGATTTCTATTGTTGAACCTGATGACCAGATACCAGTACCACTGTATTTTATCCTGTTGTTTAAGTTAATTTTTCCTGAGGTACTCATCATACTTATTCCAGTGCTGAGATTGGTGAATGTATTAGTATTAACATCAATTTCCCAGGAGTTCACAGTTAAACCACAATTACTCTTATAAAGGGAACTGTTAGTTAAGCTTATAAATCCTCCAAATCCTCCCTCCTTGCAATATATACAATGTGTATTCTCTGAGAAATAGGTATCTGTTATATTCAAAACCGAGTTTTTTGCCCATAAACCATACATACTCCCAGTTATAACTGTATAATCACCCATGTACAATGTGGAATCCTCAGCCCTGACTGCGCCTACACCAACAAGTTCTCCTTCATACCATTCCTCCTCGCCTGTGTTGTTTATCATTCTGCAGTTATCAATGTATGCGATAGAATCTTCCAAAACATCAACTGCATGATCACTATCAGAGAAAACAGAGTTTTTTATGGTTAGGTTTGTGTTTTCAACAGAGCAACCATACCAGCATCCAAATAAAAACGAGTTTTCTACTATCAAAACATTTTCTTCCTCACCATACCCTAAAACACCGAATCCGCTGGTTATATTTGAATCCTTAATGATTAAACTGGATTCCTCACTATAAAAACCAATATAACTGAAATCAGTGAAGCATTCCTTTACTGAAACAGATGAATATTGGATACATGCATGAATACCATAGCCATATAAAAGCAAATGACTTGTGAAGTTACAGTTTTCCATAGTTATTGTTGACTCCCCAGAAATAAGTGTTACAAATGTAAGTCTAAGGAAGTAGTCATCTCCTCCAAGTCCAAGAAACGTGTTATTATCTATTTTTATTGTTGAATAAATGGGAATGAAGGAAAATGTGTTGTTGTAAAACATGTTGTTGGATAAGTTTGCTACCACATTAACATGTTCTAGTATTCCTAAAACTGTTTTAATAATGGATGGAATACGAATGGAAAATGAAAAAGGACCTATACCCATATAGTATGGTAGATATGGTAGATTGATTACAATGTCTGGTATTTCCGCTGAGCCGACAGACATAGACGCCATGAAGTTGTGCTCAAACACATTATGTGTTATATTTCCTTCTGCTAACCCAAATATCACGCCTATAAAGCTTTCAGATACATTGTTGTTTCTTAATGTAAATGGTGAACCCATGGAGAAAATAAAATAGCCTGGTACGCCTGTTATGCTTAGAAGATCACCATACCAGCCAGGACCAACAATATTATTATGCTCTACAACCAGCACTGAGCCTAAGCAAACTATACCGTTAAGGTTTTTGTAAAAATCATTATAAGCAAAATTTATGCCTGATGTCCTAGCACAAACAGTTGAATAATGCAATGGAAGACCATCACGTAAAAGGGCACCAATAATCCCTTCCTCATCATTGATCCCTTGAAAACTCATGGATGCTTTTATCGGTATTTTTTCCTCATCCTGTAAAGTATCATTTACATAAACTCTGAGGATATAATAAGACTCATCAGAATAAAAAGGCCAGCCGTTGTTTGAGAAATTTGCGTTTTTAACAGTCAGTGAGGAGTTTTCATGATATATTGTACTTACCATGGAGTCCAGTATCCAGGAATCAGAATCAACATTGTTTATGATTGTTGCATGGTTGAAAAACACCCCGGAGTTATGAGATAAATCTACTTTGTTTGTGATATTCAACATTGTGTTTCTGCAGTAAATTGTTGAAACAATTGTGTTTGAAACAGTTGAGTTCTCCCATTTAAGATATGTATTATTTGATATCCTTCCACCTGTGATTTCTATAAATGAATTCTCAGAGTAAATAGAGGCGTAGATTTCATTTGATACAACCCTATTTTCCCAGTGAAGCCTTGTATTGTTCAGAATATATGTTTTTATAATTTTTAATGATGATGATTTTGATTTTATTGCCATATCATTATTCTCAAATATGCAACCATCAATTACACCTGAAACATTGCCTGGGTAATCTGTTGGTGTGTTGTTGTAGATTGCACCATAGCTGTTGTAGGAGAATGTGCATCCTTTCAATCCAACCCTTGCACCATCAGAGTAAACACCCACATAATTATTTGTTATATTGTTGACTATTAAATTAATAGGCCATTGTTCTGTAATATCTATTTTTGGTTTGATGACTATACCATACCTGTTATGATGGATGATATTATGTTTAATAGCAGGCGATGCTGACATTGGTAGTGATGAGCGTATAAAAATACCCCAGTTTTGAGATATGGTTGAGTCTTCAATAGATACATCGCTTGATCTTATCTCTATACCAAGCTCTGTATTGAGTTCAGCATCTATCTGAGCAAAACTTATCTCTACATTATCAATATCTTCAGGCTTGCCACCACAATGATGCATACTGCTGTCTTTTAACCAGAATCTTGAGTTTTCATAAGCAAAGAAAAGATATGGGCACCAGAACTCAGTTCCATCTGGCATTATATCCACCCTTGCAGTAATATTTGAGTCATATACCTCAAACCTTCCACCGCTTACATACCCAGTAACAGATGGTGCAACCGCTATCCTGTACTCAAAGTCCTCTGAACAGTCAACAACAAAAAACACCCTGTTAAAAGTTAATGTTTTACTGTTTATGACCCTTAAATTCCCTTTTAAGCATACCTCAGTGTTTTCCACTGTTTTGTCCTTCCAGAAGGATATGTTTCTACCTACAGCAAACTCAGGCTCAAGGTCATCAGGCCATGCCTCATATTTTAATGTTTTTATCCAATCAGAACTTGATTTAACATCGTAAAAATTTGATACATTAGAGTGAAAACCAGCAGGATTTTTTCCCTTTATTGCAAAATAGTATTCTGTGTTTTCATTCAGATTTGTAGCTATGGAAGATATAGTTTCATTTGGTTCAAAAAGGGTTCCATCTATATCACAGGGTATTGGTTTTGATGTTTCCCAGTTTGTATCGTTAATTTTATTATCTGTCCTGCATCTAATCTCATAACTTACAGCCTGCCATGGGGGTGCCAGCCATGTTAATTTCACAGAGCTAGATGTTGGTGAGCCTTGGAATGCAACATCATTTACAATAATAGGGTTTTCTATTTTTTCAAGTATAATCTCAGCAACATAGCATTCAGCATCTTCTACAGATGGGGTTTCCTCAATGTTTCCAGCCTTATCCGTTGCTATAGAATAAAACTGGTAATACCCTATGTTATCTGCATAAAACGTCCAGGAAATACCATCTTTTATGTTTTCATCAATACCGTAAAAAACCCAAGAACTCCAAGGGTTATCCTCTAAGTATCTATACCTATAGTATAATGAAACATTTTTTACACCACTGCCCGGTGACGGGTCGTTTGCTGCAGCTGTTATTGTGATAGTTGATGTCTGCTCGTATGGTGATATAGGATTTACATGAGATTCAGGTGGTTGCACATCAAGACCACCGCCAATATGAAGACTTGGGTCACCAAGCAAGTTGTATTCCAAAACAGTTTTATAATCATGACTAGAATAAATACCAACATACGCCATATAGTTCTTTTGGGCTGCTGCCAGCATTCCACCCGGTGTATGTTTTCCATCATGGTATGCCTTATGTAACTGCACATCCATGTAACTAGATAAACCTAACACAGAAAGTTCACCATAATAACCCCAGCCAACCCTTGTTGAACCAATGTATACGATGCTCCCACCATTTGGGTTTAACATAAAATGCTCACCCAGACATTCACCGGAATGATAGATGTTATCAAAACCATTTGTAGAACAGGCATCAGCAATAACAACAGGTAGTTTGTTTTTGTTTGTTAAAGTATCAACATGTGCTGAGTTAAGCATGCATGAGCCTGTTCCACCGTTTAAGTAAATCACACCTGTGTAACTTCCGTGGTTTGAGAAATCAACAAAACCTTTACCAATGTTAATGTTGTTTAAAATATTATCAGTAGTAATATTACCATCCTTTTGATATATGTCTGTTTCATATAATTTCGTAACATTAAAATTTGACATATAGTTGACTTTTACATACTCCTTAGTGTATTCCCCTTCAGGTATGCCGCTTTTATCCTCATGCTGTTCCTCTGTGAATGTGTCTGTTCCAACAAGTAATGCATTGTTAAACCATTCAGTGTTATCAGATAACTCATAATTCATGATTTTATCCACCAATAATTGCATCTCACTTGTATCACTCGCAGGCAGTCTTCCAATATAAACATCAGGCATTCCATCTACACCATCAACATCAATTTCACCAAATAAATCATTGTTGTTATCATCCCATGAACAGAAATCACCAGTGGCCTTAAACACATCAGCATAATAAAGATCTGTTGGGACATCCCTACCATCAAAATAACAATCTTCATCATCCTCTCCATCAGGAACATCAGCATATCTCACAGGTAAAACATCAGTGTCACCAGCAAGCAACACATAATTTATTCCCCATTCCTTGGTAGCGTTGTATATAAAATATTTAATTTTCTCTTCATCATCCCTTCCTTGAACAACAAAATATTTTCCGTTATATATCTCATCCAGAGTTACGGCCTTTGTTATTATATTTGTACTGTTTTTATACTCTGCAAAGTCTTCAAGTATCGTAGTAAATGAAGAAGGTGAGATAACAACCATATCATACAAACCTTTTCCACCCACATCTTTTGATATTTTTTCCTCATTATACCTTATTTTAATATTAGCCGATGTAGCATAAACGATTTTATTTTCATTTTCTATGTATCTCACAGGATAAAAATGGATTATAAGAAAATTTGTTTCTTTGTTTGTTTCAGGATCAATCCCTGCCAATATGTTATATTGATACCATTCCTCTGGATAAATCTTAGATAGAACCTGATTGAGGTCATCGGAGTTTTGATTGCCTAAGGGGATTGGACTTGGTGAAAGCATCAATTTTTTATTCAACATTTTTTCTTTTGTTTTAACATCAATATAAACAGAGGAAACATTTGTTTTAAACTGCAGATTTATCACTAATGTCTTTTTTGGAAGCAGGGGTTTTCCTTCATCAAATAAAAATGAGCAGTTATCAACAGATATTTTAATATATTCCCCTTCAGCATTTATTTTCGGCTCTTGGAATTCTACAAAAATCTGTTTATAAGGGACATTAGCTGAGCGGGTTGAATGGTTTATATCTTCGTTTGCAGAGATATCAACCGCAGAAGCCAACATAAGTAATACAACAAAAGGGGTAAGAGCACAAATCAGCATTTTTCCTTTCCTATTTAACATATCCTTGGAATAGTGTTTAGAGTATAAATATCTAACTGCACTGAAGGAAAAAACAGGAAGAGATGCTCACATCTTCTCCTTGCTTTCTTCTTTTTTTCTTCCACTGTTTCTTTTCTGTTTCTTCTTTCTCCCTTTGTTTTTATTTCTCTTCTTCACTTTCCTTTTCTTCCTCGCTTTCCTCTTTCTCCTCTTCCTTTCCCTTCAATGTTAACTCACCTTTCTTTTTGAGGCTCAGGAGAATCAGCGCAGCAACAATGACAACTATGACGATCATAAGACCAATCAGTGTGTATGGACCTGCCCCTATTTCCTCAGGTGGCTGCAGAATGCTGACATATGCGGATGCCCTGCCTGTGGTTTCACCGCCTGGGAATGTGTCTGTTGGGTTGTTTGAGCTTACCTCTATTAAGAAATGATATTCCCCGTAATCATTAAATGTGAAGGTTGTCACCGCAGAACTGCTGTTGCCTGCCCGTATATTTTGTATGTGTTTTGTGTCAATCAATGTCCATACCTTACCATCCGGGCTTTCATAGAATTTTACAGTCAAAAGCCCAGATAGGTTCTCTGCATTAGGACTGTTTGATACACTAACGGTTACTGTTGAGGTTTTGCCTTTTTCAGGTGAAGGAGAAATGCTTAAACTTACAATAAGATCCCCCCTGCCCTGAACTGCTGTGAATGTCCAGGAATATGTTTGACCCAGTTTATTACCAGGGTCGGATTTGTCTGTTGCATTTATATTGATTGTCACAGTATAATATGCACCTGATGCAAGCTCTGCATCCGGTGTAAAGTTCATCACATTCTCATCCCAAGAGAAACTACCGTTCACATCAGCATTGTCTGCATCTTTGAGACTGAACACTGACTCAACTGACAGGTGGTTCATTTCTTCACTGAACACAACCATCACAGGTTCTGTTGTGAGTATAACTGTGTCATTTCCTGAGTATGTTATTATTGTTGGTGCTGTTGAGTCTATTTCAAAATTTCCGCTGGTATCAATGCTTTCTGTTCCGTTAGCATCTACAAGGATTATTTTTATGTTAACTGTTTTTGAGTCTATCGCTGGCAGAATCCAAGAACAACTATACGATCCTTCTACATCCTTGGTTGTACTATTAATTAGATTATAATTTTCACCATCTGTTGTGTAATTTATGGTAACATTGTACGGTGCAACACCACCAGTAATCTCATATTCTATATCATGTATACTTCCACCAGTCCACACATGACCAAGTACTGGTGAGTTAAGGCAAACACTCATATTTGCCGTGAAATTCCAGGAATAATCCTTGGCAAGATAATTGCCTGCTAAATCCTTTGCTGCTGCGCTTATAGTTGCTGTGTAAGTTGTGTTGAACACAAAATCATTATGTGTACCTGTCATTGTGTCTCCCGCATCATTCCAAGTCCATACCCATCCATCAGGATTAGGTGAAATCATAAATGTTCCCCATGCCTGTGTTGCTGTTTTATTCATTTTTTCACTGAAAACTATTGTGATAGGCTTGGTTATGCTTACACTGCCACCAGCAGGCGGTATTGTTCTTTCTATTGTTGGTGCTGTTGAGTCTACTATGAAGTTGCTGCTGCTACTGGCTGAAACCGGTGATAGAGCATAATCTGTGACATTTATCCTTACCTTTACCTTTTCCGCTACCCCATCAATCTTAGGTACCCATGTATATGTGTATGTGCCTTCTTCATTGTGTGTTATTGTTTCATTAATTATGTTCGGATATGTTGCGCCGCCATTTGTTGAGTAAACCAGTACAACATTGTATGGTGGCGAGCCACCGGTTATCTCATAACTTATGGTGTGCTCCTGCCCACCAGCCCAAACCTCACCGCCTGCTGGTGAATTCAGCATAACCTGTAAAGGCTCACCATCTTGGAGTTTAACATCCGAAGATTTCCCATATGTTGAATAATTTCCTTTAGCAATCACCACCACTGAATAATAATAGGTTGCAGTTGGCGATATCTCTGTGTCATTATAGAAGTAATGTGTGTTATTGGAATATCTTGTATCACCTATAGGCAAACCATTTCTGTAAACAGCAAAACCTATTGTGTTGTTATCATTTGCCCCTGCAGTAAATTTTGGTATTGTTATATTTATCCAGCCCAAACCTTTAGCATAAACTGTTGGTGTAGGCAGAGGCTCCCATTTTGTAGGCACACATTTTCCTAAGTAGTAGGGTTTACCACCAACACCAGGAACAATATACTCATACGTAAAATTTGTGATAAATACATAATTCCTCTCTCCTGCGTATGCATACCCTACAGCAATACAGTTATCATGCTCTTCCCTCCATCCAGGGTCAAAAGCAAAGTCTGCATTTTCATAATCTGTCCCATGATCCGTGGTCTCGGTGTCTACTGCGAATCCTGCGCATATTTCTTCTCCTGCGTTCCCTACTTGTTCTATTGTCTCTCCTATATAAGTCTCTCCTATATAATATATATAATATACAGTAATATTTGTGCAATTCCAGTCACCGTCATCATATATTTTTGCCATTCCATCATCAGAGTTAGATACACACCCACATACACGAGTGGTGTATAATCCCCATTCTCCCCGACTGCTTGCTCCTAAAAATACTGTGGAAAACAGGCAGGCAATCAACATCACACTCAACATTTTCCTCATCATATTTTTCACCAAAATAGATAATGTTGTTTTGAATATAAAAAGCTGACGCTCGGTTTTTAAATTTTTCTGCAACAGTTCATACGTCATAGTACCGCAGCGTTCTTTTAATTCCTAACAACGGCAGTAAACTGTTACGCATAATTCTGAACAGTGCAAATCAAGAGATAGGCAAAAATCAACGAATAATCCCATGTCGCTTAGTACGTTATCAAACTCGTCAGAACTCTTTGTCAGACCACAATACCCAAGTGCTGAGAAATATGATTTGATAAGAATTGATGTTGTATCAACTCCCTGCGATAAGTAATTCTTTACTAACTCTTTGCAGAGCATGATGTCTG